>JBMFVX010000137.1:0-7384 GCA_049965775.1 Phycisphaerae bacterium | reverse complement strand
GAAAAGCGGAGCGTTTCGGTTCATATTTCATCCAAATAGGCGGCAAGGCGGAAAATTACGCTGGTTTAAGGTCTAGCCGGCATTCGGGCGCTGCGTTTGCGTGCCGGTGGGACTGAAGCGGTAAAAATACAGCACGCGGTTTGGCGCATCGGGTGCGGCCGCGGCAGGCCCGGCTGGTTCCTGTGTGGCCAGCAGCCTGTAAAGCCGCACTGCATAGTCGGTGTCTTCGCCGCGATTAATTTCCGCAAAGCGCACCTGCCGGGCAAGTTCCAATTTTACCGGACACAGGTGGTTGGGCGTGCGGTAATAGTTGTTTCCAACCTGATAATACCGCTTATGTTTAAGTGAATAATCAAACGGCCCCACATCGCGGCCATCCAAGCTCAGGCGGCCGGCAAACACCACGCAATCAACTCCGGGGCGGCGCTTGATGGCCGCAAGGATGTCGGCAACGTAGCTCGAGGCGATCCAGTCGTCGTCATCAATAAATGCCATATAGCGGCCGCGGGCCATCGTCAGCAGCGTGTTGCGTTTGGCTCCCACGCTCATCTGCTTCTGGTCGAGCAAAATATGCAGTTCCACCTCGTGCGGAGCCGCCAGGGCGAATATCTGCCGATGAAGCTCAGCGGCAAGTTTGTCGAGCAGCGCCCGGCGAATATCCAGGGCGCAAATGAGCACGCTTAGCAGGGGCCGCGGCTCATAAAAATCAGCCGCCAGCCTTCGCTGGTACAACTGCTGATCGTGCAGCCAGCTTTGCTCATTGCGTCTGAAAAGCTCATCAGGTGTAAGGCCGACGTGCCGATGCTCAAAAAGAACGCGGCTGTCGTAGACATATTTATGCCGCAGCCGCACGAGTTTGGTAAACTCGTCATCACAAAAAAACGACCGGTACTCATGATGATAAAAAGACCCAAGCCGCCGGTAGAGGTTAATACCGACGATGGACATCGTCATAAGCCGCGAGCCGCCGAGGTAGCCATCATTAAAATGCAAAGCGCCGTCCATGGCCGGAAAGCACTGAAGCATTTTTGCGGCTATAAGATCGTCCCAGCCGCCGAGCATCGGGTGCATGTCGTCGCTGGCAAGAATAAGCGTCTGGGCGTCGAAGCCGCTTTCGCTTAAATATTCACTCGTGTCGCTGTTGCAGGCGGCCACCTTGCTGCGGCCGCCCGGGCCGATGCGAACCAGTGCGTTAAGTTCGGTAAGCTGCCGCTGCATGGCAGGGGCGGTCATCAGCGCGTCATCCTGATCAATCGAAATCAGATACCGCACCTGATGCCGCCCCGATTCGAGCCTGCGCCATTGCCGCAGGTTGGCGATAAACCGTTCCGGCCGGCCCCGCGTGGGCCACTTCACCAGAATATTCATGAAAAAGTCTCCGCGTGCGCCGCCGCCGGTTGGGTTAAAGCTTGCCGGTGAGCTTTTTCACTTCCGTCAGCACGTCACCAAGCAGTTTGCGTGTTTCGGCCTGTGCCGCAGCGCCATCTTCACGGGCCGCTGTGCCGAAGCTCTTGTGCTCGGCCAAAGCCTGCACGGCCAATACCGCAGCTATGCCGCTAGCCAATCCTAAAAGCAATCCAACAATAAACATGAGGTCACTCCTGTAAAAAAACCGGCTAAGCATGCTTTGCCTGTGCCGCGCGGCCCAGGCCTGCCAGCCATTCAAATGGATTCAGCCCGACTCCCAAAAAGCTCGACGCCAGAAAGTCCACAATCAGCAGCACAACGCTGACGCCCACAATCCACTCCAGCAGGCGATGTGCTTTGCCGCCCAGCCAGGCGCTTTCGTAGCGGTTGCGGGCTGCGGCCGCCTGCGATTGGGCGACCGCCAGCGCCCCGGTAAGCTGCTGCTGCCGTTGCACGAGGCTAACGGCGGCGGCATCAGACCGTTTGGCCTGAACTTCAAGCAGTGCCACCTGCGCCGCCGCTGAAGCGAGTGTTTGCTTCTGGTGTGTAAGCACATGTGTTACCGCCGGCTTGATCGTCCGAATATCGGCTGCGGTAAGCTTTCCGATGGCCGTTTGAGCCTGCTCGTTGTCATGTGCGGCCAGGCTGATGTCGGGCGCCAGCTTCTGCACTTCGGGCGAAAGCGGAACCAGTGGAATCACCAGGGGTGGGGGGCTGCCGCAACCCGAAAGGCTGGCCGCCGACAGCGCTGTAAGCAAATAGCCAATGAATCTTTTTGTCATCATGTCATGCTCCTGTTGCCGATGGCGTCGCAAGGCTGCGGGTGCGCTCAAGCAGCACGGCAATGCCCCGCTCCATGCGCTCCATCTTGAGAGCCGCGTCTCGATTGGCGTCTTCCACGCGCTGCAGGCGTTTGCCGTGGTCGTGCTGCGTCACCTGCAGGCTTACGACAAAGCCGATCACCGTCACGAGGCTGCCGGCCAGAGCCAACACAAAACCGCCCACCACCGCCCATTGCGCTGCGCCATCAAGCATGTTGAAAACCCTCTTAGAGCCTGTTTGAAAACTCCGGCGGGATCGTCTTGCGGCCCAGGGCGGCCGTCTGCTGCGTTCTCGCTCCTGGCCATATTTTCGAATATGCCTCGGAGCTGCGGCCTTGCATCCGGCCACCCTGGGCCGCAATCCGACCGCACCAGCCTTTTCAAACAGGCTCTTACTGCTGCAAATAAGCCGGGCGGGAACGCTGCGCCCGCCCGGCCTTTATGAGGTATCTGCCCGGCTCAACTTATTCCGCCGCGCGCCGCAAGCGTGATGAACCCGCTACGGCTCAGCGCGCTGTTGGGTACGTTCAGCGGAGCCTGGCGGGCCGTCTTGCCGTCAATGCGGTAAATAATGCGATAGGCGACTTCAGCACTTTCAAAGTACAGGTGCATGGACATGGCGGTCTCGACGCCGGCACCCATTTTCGTGCTCACAAAGTACTGGTTGAGGTCCGCCAAAATCACATCGCCCTGGCTGCCCAGCGGCGGGCAGTGGTAGCTGTACACCACCGGTATGCCGAAAAGTCGGGCCTGCGGCGACTGCTCGATGGTGCCGGCGGCATAGTACAAATTGCGCCCCGCAGCATCTTTAAGCTGCTCAAACTGAGCCTCGGCATCGGGGTTGGCTATCCAGACAACGCCTGAATAGTCGCCTGGCCGGGGTGTCCATAGCCGTGCTTTCATGTTCACCAGGTTGCTGTAGCTGATGGTCAACGGCGTCTGGCCGACATCGGCGGTCGCCATCACCAATGCGCCCGAATTGAGGATGCCCAGCGGCTGGCCGCTGCCCGAACCGGCGATCAGCGTCTGGTTCAGGTCCCATGCCAGCGCGATGCCGCCCTCATCAAGAATAAAGTTCGACAGCGCCACATTGTTGTCGGCCAGCAGTTCGTCTGTGACCGGCAGCAACGTGCCCCAGCGGTTGAGCGTCATCTGTACGCGGTTGTATACCGGCTTTTGCGCGGCAATGGTTGCGCCGTCGGCATTGAGCCAGGTGCCCAGCGAGCCACCGGTGGCCGCTGTCTGGCCGAGTTCGCTGATGTTGCGCACCGGAATAAAAAGTGAATTGCCCAGATTGATCGGATACTTCCGGGCCTTGTCGAACATCACCGATTCAGCCAGCACATCGCGATACAACTGATTGGCATATTCAGTTGGAACCAGCGCTCCGCCGTCGGCGAGCGTGCTTTCGTTCATGCCGTCGGCCTTGGCGACCATTCGCTTGAGCCGCTCATCGCGGATGCCTTCAATGGTGCTGCGGCGCACCACCTGGGCAAATTCGCCCAGCGTCTTAAAACCGCCGGTGGGGTCGAGGTCTTCGCGGTCGGGGCCGATGACGATACTGGGCCGCACGCTCTTGATGCCCTTGCTTACCTGTTCAATCACGCGGGTGGTAATTTTTTGACAGGCTGCTTCAAGTTGCTGATCGAGACTTTTTTGAATGGCGTCCACCGCATCCTGTAAATCTTTCGGGTCGGCGGCGACCGCTTCACCAACGCCAGCATCCACAACGGCCTTTGCCTGATCGTCGGGCAGGTCGCTTACGGCACCAGCTTTGTTGCCAAGGTAATCTTTTGAAAATTTTATTTTCATGGGGTGTTCTCCGTGTGCGTTATAAAAACAAGACTTCGCGATCAGAGCCTGCCGCCGCGGTCCATTCCGGCAAACTTTTGCCGGTTCAATGGCCAACGGTCAGCCCGCGCTGCCGCACACGCGATACTTATAGCCTGTAGTGGCCCCGAAAATGGCTGAGTAAGTCCTATAACTGAATATCATTGAATTTTGATGATGGCATCATCAAAATTACAGCATGGTCTACAAGCCGCGACTACTTGCGCAAAAGCTCCACAGGTGCTCGCACGACTTTCTGTGGTTTTGGTTGCCGCCGAAATCCGCAAGCTCTGCGGCGCCGGCGATCTTCCACTGGCGCAGTTACTCCGGCCCCGAAGTGGACCATCTACTGCAGCGCGATGGGCGATTCTATCCTATTGAGATTAAACTAGGTTCGCAGCCTGGGCGAGCCCATGCGGCAGGCATCGCAGCCTTTCGCCGTCGTTATCCCAACTTAAAGATAATGCCCGGCCTTGTCGTGGCTCCTACGGAGCGCTGCATGCAAATTTCCGAAGAAGACTACGCACTTCCCTGGGATTGCCAATAACCGCCGCTAATGACCTCAAAGGGTATGATGAAGGCCGCTTGGTAAAGACCAAAATCGGCAAGGTGTGCTTTATGAGTAAAAGAATCATCAGTCTGGCAGCAGCAGCCGCACTGACGCTGGCAGTGATCATAGCCTGCCGCAGCGCTGGTGCATTGCCTGAGGCTGCATCAGCCCGGCCGCAGACCGGGCGGTCCGACAAACCTCCTGCGGCCATTACCCGCGCCATCGCAAATTTGGCCAGTCCTCGCTGGCGCACCCGCCATGAGGCACAGCAGTACCTGCTGCTGCATAGCCGAGCCTATCTGCCGCTGTTGCTCGCGGCACTTAAGCATGCCGCGAGTACGGAACAGGCCGATCGGCTCGAAAATATTTCCCTCCAGTTTTACTTGAGCCAAAAGTTTCCATCCGATGGGCCGGCGCCCTTCATCGGCATCGAGTTTATGATCGAGCCGGTGCGGCTGAAGCTTGCACATCATCAGGGCTCCATCAATGCGGCATGCGTTCAGGCGCTGCTGCCGGGGTTTTATGCCGCGCGTGTTCTGAGTCCCGGTGATTTGATTGTTGCCGTTGGCCGGCATTGGCTTACGGACACAAGCACTGCCGATGATTTTAGGCAACTGGTGCAAAGCCATAAGCCGGGCGCGTTTATCACGCTAACGGTATTGCGCGGCGGCAAGGTGTTAAAAATACCCGTTCGCCTGCATGGCATGCCCGATAATCCGCAAGCCCAGCAGGACGAACTCAACCGCCGCATAAGCGCTGCGGAGCGATTTGCCGCCGAGCACCGAAAATAGGCCGCCGGCCCAACTCAATGGACAAGCCGCCCGCCCGTAGCTTTTGCGCAAGCGCGGACCGCGGTTCGTGACATTTGGGCCGGATTGCGTTATTGTTCCGCGGGTTGCCGGGCGCAACGCCGGGCGAGTTGGTTTTTTAAGTAAAAGGAGTAAACATCATGGCCGACGACCTTACCAATCCTAATCATCCGGGTATGCCCCAGTCGCAGCCCAGCGCACAGCCGCAATCCAAGGAAATGCACCTGCAGATTAAAAAAGACAAAATGGTCAGCGTGTTCAGCAACGTGGCCGCCATCACCGGCACGCATGAAGAGCTGTTTCTGGATTTTGCCGTCAATTCGCAAAACCCTGAGCAGCCCAACACCGTGGTGATGGATGTAAGCACCCGCGTGATTATGAGCTATTACGCCGCCAAGCGGCTGGCGCTGCAGCTCAGCCACGCCGTCCAGAAGCATGAGCAGATGTTCGGCCCGTTGGAAATTGACCCGGGCAAGCGCATCAATCAGCAACGGTAACGCTGCGGCGTTAAAGCTCGCCCGCAATTCGAGGCCCATACCATGACCAAGCTCGATCGCCTCGTTGAGCAATGGCTCCAGGCAGAAGTCGCCTTCGGCGTGTTGGAAGTTCCCATACCCAAGGCAAAGGTTCAGGCCCTGCGCGAAAAAGCCAAGGCCGTGGCCGGCCAGGCGGCTGCTGCCGCCAAAGCCGCCACCGGGGTTCGCCCCCCGGCAACTGTTGCGCCGCGCACTGCCGCGCGTGCGACGCCCGCGCCTCCTGCCCGGCCGGCAGCCAGTGCCGCAATCCGGCCAGCTCCCGCACCTGAACCCATTACGCTGAAGCTCGCGACGCCCATCAAAGACCTTCCACCGGCGCCCGCGGGCAAACTTGCCGATGAGCCGCAGCTTTCGCCTGAACAAAAGCAAACCCGGATGGCCGATCTTGAGAAGGCGGCGATAGCCGAGCTTTCCAAACATCTTGGCGGCAGCGCCAATCGCGTGGTATTTGGCGAAGGCGATGCCGCCGCAAGCCTTATGTTTATCGGTGAAGGCCCCGGCGCTGAAGAAGACGCCACCGGCCGCCCGTTTGTAGGCCGTTCGGGCCAATTGCTTGACAAGATGATTGGCGCCATGGGCTTTACCCGCCCGCAGGTATACATTGCCAACATTACCAAGCTGCGCTGCGCCGAGCCGGACCCGATGAACCCCAATCGCTTGAAAGATCGCCCACCCACCAGTGAAGAGGCCGCGCTGGGCCTGCCGTGGCTGCACCAGCAGATCGCCATCGTGCAGCCGCGGGTTATCGTTACGCTTGGCGCTGCAGCACTGTGCTTTTTGCGCGGCGAAAAACTGCCGGTTACGCAGGTTCGGGGCCAATGGCTCGACTACCGCGGTGTACCGCTGATGCCCACATTTCACCCATCCTATGTGCTGCGTAACTACACCACCGAAACCCGCGCCAAGGTCTGGAGTGATCTTAAACTCGTCATGCAAAGGCTTTCACAGGGCTGAACTACCGCCGCTGGCAGCCGCCCACGCAGAAATTTCAATGATGCGCTATGCGCACGCCGGTCGGCCAGGGGCCGCGTTTGAGATATTGCCCGTCCTTGATACTGCTCTTAAAAATGTAATTCCAAAACGCCAGGCTGGCGCGCTCAACCTCGGTGGCGATGGCATCGGCCGCAGCCGGAGTAGGGGGATCGGGATCCAGCCGTTGTGCGGCGGCGTTAAATTGAAATGAATCGTGCGTGGCGCCATCTATCAGCAGCAGAAACTTTTTCCCCGGCGGACTCTTGCTGAACGGCTGCTCCCGCCACCGGTAACCTTTGCCGGATGGCGGGTTGTCGCGCGTGCCGGTTATTACCAGCATGGGCAGGTCGCCCGCCGCGCCGGCCTTCCGGTTTACGCGCACCAGCGCTTTATCGCCGCTGCCTGAGATGATTTCAACCGCTTTGATGCGACTGTCCGGCAAGCCCGCAAAATGACGGC
>JBMFVX010000136.1:0-7769 GCA_049965775.1 Phycisphaerae bacterium | reverse complement strand
CGATGAAATATCGCGTCCCGTCAGAAAAATTGGCAGACCGGAAAGGGTCAGTGCCGACTGCCCGCCAGCCAGAAAGTTGATTTAATAATTTGTGATCTATTGATGGTGAAGGCTCCTGATTTTGGTGTGCCCACGATGCGTTGATGCGTTAAAAGGCCCACGCAGTGGTTGGTTGCCGGCTTCGAGCGAGCGATGAGGCTGCCGTGGACCATTTTCAGTTCTTGACGTTAAGCAAATTGAACGGCGGACGCATGGTGGTGCGCGGACCGGCCCCACCATGCCGCCAAAACAGGGTTTTCAAGCGTGCCCGGCGAGCTTATACTTAATTGTTTACGCATGCGGGCATGCTCGTACACCCTTGGAGTTTACATTCAATGCAATCTGAAGAACGCCACGAACTGCAAAAAAACGATCTCGTCGGCGGCGCAAGTTGGCTTTATCTTTTTGTTCGCCGCAACGGCCTCTACATGCTCCTGGGCCTGGCGCTGGCCCTGGTGGCTTTTGAGTTTTACAAACTGCACCAAACGCAGGTGGCCCGCCGCCTTGCTGAGGCCCGGGTCGAACTTGATGTCAACCAAACCCCCAAAGCCATTTATGCCAAAGTCCTCGCGCAGTATCACAATCCTGAAATTGACGCCCAAGCCTACATAAAAATCGGGCAGTTTTATCTTACCTATATCGCCCAAGGCAATGTCGGCTCCACCTACATGGGGGTTAAGGCGACCCAAGCTCAGGCGGTGGCCGGCGCGAAGCTCGCATTCAAAAACGTCATTAAAAATTACCCAAACCTCCCTCTCATGATTGCCCGCGCCAAGCTCGGATTGGCCAACGCCTACGAAGATGCCGGTCAATGGTCGAAGGCTCGCGCTATTTATGTGGCCATGCTTAACGCCAAAGCCACCCCGGCCGAAAAATCCTTTGCCGGCATCGTTAACTACCGGCTCAAAAATCTCGACGCGTGGCGGCGACCGGTTCTCGCGGACCAAACGGCCGTCAACACTGCCAATGGCCTATCGCTACCAACGAGCACCGTGGGACCAGAGCTTCCGGCCAAGGGCTTTACGCCGGCCCACTGATGCCGCGCGTTGGCAAGCCCCAAGCGGAGCACGCAGCATGTCTATCCACACCTCAGCATCCGACCGGCCTCTGCAGGACTTTACCATCGCAGAGTTCATCGCGGCACTTGCTGCAAAAACGCCCACGCCCGGCGGCGGCTCTGTTGCAGCAATGGTCGCGGCGCTCGCCGCCGCCCAGGCGAACATGACGCTTCAATACACCCTCGGCAAACCAAAGTTTGCCGCCCATGAAACAGAACTCCAGGCCCTCGCCAACCAGCTGGCCCACGCCGCCGCCATGCTCACCGACTTAATGGAGCAAGACCGCGCCGCCTACCAGGCGCTTTCGCCGCTGCTTAAACTGCCGGCCGAAACGCGGTTGCACGACCCGACCTTTGCCCCCGCCCTGCTTGCCGCTTTGCGGGTGCCCCAACTCGTCGGCCAAACCTGTGTTGCCATGCTGCGGCGCTGCATAAGCATGGCCGACAAAATAAACCCCCTGCTTAAAACCGATCTCGCCGTTGCCGCACAACTCGCGGCCGCAGCAGCCCAGGCATCCCGCATGAATGTTCTGGCAAATCTTTCGCTGCTCACCGATGCTAAGGAGGTTTCGCAGTTCGCGGCCGAGGCCGCAGCCTTTGCCGCGGAGGCCGCACAACTCTCGCAGCAAGTCACTGCCACGGTACTCAAAGACCTTCCCTCTTAAACAACGCCAACCTCGCCCAATGCGCCCGCGAGGCTGCTTATTTCCGGGCACTTGTTGAATACGGCCTGCTCGATTACCTTTATTATGTCGCTCGACCCGTTAAACAGCGCCATGGAATGGCGCGGCGGGTCAGCGCGAGGCCCCTTGCTGTGCAAACCGCCTCGCCGAGGGATGAACCGCCCGCCGACAAACTTGGTTCAGGCATACTTCGTGTACTGGAGTCCTGCTCATGCGAACCGATGTCAAGATCGGTCTGGTTTCTCTGTTGGCCCTGGTTCTAATTGTCGTGGCGTATGTGGTTTTTGCTCATCGTCATACGACCCAGGTTTCAGACAATCAGATCGCCAGCCCCCAGCCGCCGCTCGTAACCGCAACTGAACCCGCTACGCTCCCGGCCGTTGTGCCACCGGCAGCCGAATCGCCATCAACCGAGCCGGGTGCAGCCGTACCCGACGTGGTTGGGCTGCCAACCACCAATCCCAGCAGCGGCACCGCCGGCGTTATCCTTGGCCCATCGGGAACAGTGCCGGGCACGCTCGGCGGCACGGGCAACACGGGCGCCGGCAACAATCTTGGCGGCACCGGCAACGACAATGGGCTTTCCGGTGACAACAACACCGCCAACACGCCCTCAAACACGCTCGGCGGCTCAAACGACCTTACCGGCCAAAATACCCCATCGTCTGGCAGCGCTTCCAGCGACGCCGGCAGCACCTACAGCATTCGCCGCGGCGATACCCTGGCCGCAATTGCCAAGCGGGTTTACGGCAGCACACGCATGATTCGCTCCATCGAACGGGCCAACCCCGGCGTAGATGCAAGACACCTGCGCATCGGCCAAAAAATTCACCTGCCCGCCGCAAGTTCTTCATCTACCGGCGGCACAATATCTTCGCACCATCATCACCACTACACCGCCGTACATACGCGTCGGCACTACAGCCAAAAAACCTCCGGTGGGCGCATTTATGTGGTGCGCCGTGGCGATACCCTGTACGCAATTGCGCGCCGCGAGTATCACAACGGCGGCGACTGGCGGCTTATTTACCGCGCGAATCGCAGGCTAATCGGGTCGCATCCGAGCAATCTTCGCACGGGCGAACACCTGGTGATTCCGGCCAAGCGTTGACGTTCGCCGGCCGGTCGCCGGAGCCAAAAACGATACAGGCCGCATACAACGCGGCCCTGCGGAGACTTTGTGGATGCTGGACATCAAATTCATCCGCGAACAACCCGATGCGGTTCGACGCGGCGCTAAGCTGAAAAATATTTCTATTGACCTCGACCGTTTGCTCGACCTCGACGCGCGGCGCCGCGTGCTGCAACAGAAGCTTCAGGACCTCACCACCGAGCAGAACAAGCTCAGCAAAGAACTTGGCCCTCTTATGGGCCGCATCAAGGCCGAAAAGGACGCCGCCAAAAAAGCACAGCTTGAAGCCGAAGCTGAAACTCTCCGCCAGCGCCCCACCGCCATCAAAGACGAAAAAGCCGGCATCAACGACGAGCTTGCGGCCATTGAGCCTGAAATTCAAAATCTCATGCTCACCCTTCCACTTCCCCCCGATACCGATGTGCCCGAGGGCGCAGGCAGCGAACAAAACGTTGAACTCCGCCGCCATGGCGCTATTCCGCAATTCAGCTTTTCCCCTAAAAGCCACATCGAGCTTGGCGCCATGCTGGGCCTCTTTGATGTCGAACGCGGCGTAAAACTCGCCGGCTCGCGGAGCTATGTGCTGACCGGTACAGGAGCCTTGCTGCATCAGGCCGTCCTGCGGCTCGCGATGGACATCATGACCTTTGAAAAGGGCTTTACGCCCATGACGGTGCCCGTGCTTGTGAAAGAAGCCGCCATGCGCGGCACCGGTTTTTTTCCGGCAGGCCGCGAACAAGCCTATCGTGTCGGCGAAGTAAACGAAGGCGCCGAACTGGAGCGATTTCTCACCGGCACCGGCGAGGTTTCGCTCACCGCCTATTACATGGACGAAATACTTGCCGAGGCGGTTCTCCCGCTTAAACTCGTCACCGCAAGCACCTGCTTCAGGCGCGAGGCCGGCACTTATGGCAAAGACACCACGGGGCTGTACCGCATCCATCAGTTTGATAAAGTTGAGCAGATCATCATTTGCCGCAACGACCGAGAGGAATCCATCCGCTGGCACCAGCAGATATTGGCCAACAGCGAGCTGGTGTTGCAGAGGCTCGGCCTCCCGTACCGTGTATTGCAATGCTGCACGGGCGATTTAGGCCCCAAAAACGCTTCTATGATAGACATCGAAACCTGGATGCCCTCGCGCAACGCATACGGCGAAACGCACTCCGCCAGCCGGCTCTACGATTTTCAGGCCCGGCGCTGCAATCTGCGGTACAAAACCGCCGACGGAAAAGTGCAGTTCTGTCATACGCTCAACAACACCGTTGTCGCCAGCCCGCGCATTTTAATTCCCATTCTTGAACTCTATCAAAATGCCGATGGCTCTGTTCGCGTACCCGATGCCCTTCAGGCGTATATGGGCGGCCTTAAAGTCATTGCCAAGGCATCATGACGCCGAGCCACGGGCGGCGTTGCCACCAGCTTATTTACGCAAACCCGCACAGGAAACCATTATGACTTTTTACCGCTCGCTACCCCTGCTGCTTGCCATCATCCTCACCGGCCTGGCCACCACGGCGAGCGCCGCGTTGCCCGTCATCAAGCCCGATGCCCGCTGGTATGACAATCGCGGCCGATTGGTTCAGGCGCACGGCGGGTGCATTGTGCACTGGCATGGGGCATATTATCTCTTCGGCGAAGACCGGTCGCGCAACAATCCGCCCCATCGCCGCTGCGTAAGCTGCTATCGCTCAACCGACCTGGCCCACTGGACATACCGCGGCCGGGCAGTTGTGCTGGCCAACCCGGATCGCAAAGCATTTCCTGGCCGGTGGATACTTGAACGGCCCAAAGTTTTATACAATCGCCTCACCCAAACTTTTGTCATGTACACCCACATAGACTCGGGCCGCTACCAGGCCGCCCGCGTCGCGGTGCTCGCGAGCAAAGCCATTGTTGGCCCGTATCGGTTTATTCATAGCTTTCAACCGCTGAGCCACCAAAGCCGCGATATCGGCGCATACCAGGCGGCCAATGGCAAAGCTTATTTGCTCTTTGAAGATCGGCCCTTTGGCTTTCGCATTGCCCAGCTTTCACGCGACTATCTGCGCGTTAAAAAACAGATATGCCTCATTGCCCAGCATCTTGAAGGCCTCGGTCTGGTGCATTACCACGGCTTGTATTACGTCGTTGGCTCGCACCTGACCGGTTGGGCTCCCAACCCTGATGTATACGCTACTGCAAAGCATCTGGCGGGGCCGTGGTCCAAGTTCCACAATATCGCCCCGCCGAGTACGCGCACCTGGAATTCACAATCAGGCTATCTGCTCAAAATTGTCGGCTCGCAGCATACCGCCGTGATTTACCTTGGCGACCGCTGGAACCCCCGAAATCTCTGGGATTCGCGTTACATCTGGATGCCGCTGAAAATCGGCCAAGGCAACCTGAAGCTGCCTCACCCTCAACCCTGGACCATCAACACCATCACAGGCGAGGTAAAACTTCTACCACGCAACCCCTGAGCCGAGCAGCGACTTATGGCCGCGCCATCCCCAACGCTATTTTTGATATCGTTTTAAATGATCGTCTTTGACATGAGCCAAAGGCAGATTGCCTGGTACATCGCCGCCGCCACTATTTTGGGGGGCGTTGCTCTGCTTACCGCGACTCTGCTGGAGCGACACTTTGGCTTTGTCCGCAGCATTGTATTTACAGGCACCCTTGGAACAATACTGTTCCCGCTGATGGCGGTTTCGGCACTTTCTGCCCGTCGCGCTATTTATCTATACCGCTCGCGGTCAGAATTGAGCTATTGCTCGCGGTAGTGCGGCGCAACCCGGGCACTGCGACGGCGCTGCCACTGGCCAGGGTGGGCAAAAAAGGCTTGACCACGCGGCTTAACCGCGTGGCTCGTTATTGAGCGATGTTCGATTTTGCCTCACATTTTGGCCGCGTGCAGTATAGAACCGAAACAGCCATTGAAAACCTGGCCACCTTCGCGCAGAGCGGCTAATTTATGTGCACTGCCATGAACTCGCGGCTGGTCTTGAGTTACCGGTTAAAATCGCAGTGCAACACCGGCCATAACCGTTTGGGCAAACTGGTTGTGATCGCCTATTTGCGTTTCGTAGTTTACAAACAGCGACATGTTTTTGGTCAGATAGCCGCTGGCGCCCAACCCCAGCAAGGCGGAATCTCTTGAAGGAGCGGGCGTGTTGTAAAGGAACGACCCGCCGCCAAGCTGTGTAAAACTCGATGTTATAGCACGCGAGGTATTAAGATATTCATGCTGCCAGAATGCGTTGAAGTTCACGCTTATGGGCAACGAAATATGCGGCGGCATAAACGTGTACAACGCCTGCATACCAGCTAGAGACCGTAACGAATCAGTATTTTGGCTGCCCATCGTCAAATCAAAGGGGCTGCCTGTTTCGCTGGAACCGCCCGTATTGACATGCGAGTAGCCCAACCCGACCGCCGGACCGGCTTTCAGGCCCTTGGCCACATGGAAGTAATAGCCCGTCAGGAGGTTGGCATCGTATTCATTCGATTTCGGTTCGCCGGTGGCTGTGGTGGACGCCACGTTGCGATTAATCTTGTAGCTGTTGTATGTGTACGACATAAGCCCATTGGCGTAGAAGCCCTTCTTTTTATAGCCGATGACCAGGCCCGGAGTGTAGCTGCTCGATTGCTGGCGACTGCCATAGCTGTCGAGCGTGGCTCCCGTATAGCCCCAGTTAAAAATAGCGCCAACCATTAAGTTGCGCGTGAGGCGATAATCCAGCCCGGCCAGCAGGCTGCCGGTGGTAAAGTGCTGGCTTGGGAAGCCGGAGTTTTCAGGCAGTTGGTCAACTGTAATGGTACCAAGCACATAGCCCGAAAAGCGATTGCGCTGGCTGGCAGCACCGGAGGTCGGCACGGCGGCTGCATCCATAGAAAGGGCCGAGTTCTGAGCCTGTTGCTTGGCCGATTCCATCTCGGCGTCCAGAGAAACAGTAAACGGGTCTTGCTGGCCGGTTTTGAGTACGGTAAGGCCGGAAGTATTCCAGCCGCCATAATCGAAGGCATTTTCAACTTGCTCGAAAACTTGCTGTGCCAGGAAGATGTTGTTTTGGATGGCTTGCTGTTCCAACTGGCCGTATGCCTGGGGTGTAACCGAATCTAAAAATGCGGCCTGCTGGCTGGTTGATTGACCGGCAACGGTATTAAGAACAGCAGCAACAGCCGGCGAAGTGTTCGGGCCAATGGCGTTGGTGTTAAGGTAGTTGGCCACAGCTGTCTCGTTGGGCGTAAGGCCGGTGAAATTGGCGAAATACTGCGTTTCCAAAGTGACAATTTCGCCAACTCCGCTGTCAAAGCTGGCAAATCCGTGCAAATTGGTGGGAGCGCCTGTTAACCCAGGGCCGGTCAACGTTACGCTTTGCGTCCCAGACACACTGCCGGTGGTCGTGATCACTTCGTAAACGGCATTTTTTACCGGGGCCGATCCATTCGCAAATACCAGGTTAACATTGCCGGCCAGCGAGGCATTGCCCGATCCGAGGCTGACCGAGTCGTTGGTGCTGCCGCCAACCGTGGTGCTGCTGCTGGTTACCAGTAAAGCCAGGGTAGAATTGGCTTGCTGGGTATAACTGCCGGCATTTACCGCCATGGTTGAACCCGATTGAGCCAATGCTCCGCTGGTTTCGAGTGTTGAGCCGCTATTGACGACAACTGCGCCGGAGCCAAAGGCGTTGGCGTTGGAGACAATCACCGTGGCGGGTGCATCACCAATCTGGAAGGTTGCGGGGCCGGAGCCGGACTCATTGAGGTTGAACGTTCCACCGCTGAACGCCAGGGTATGTCTTGCTTCAGTCGGAATTGGACAAGGGGGCTTTTGGCGTTAAGGATACAATGGCGCCGTTTTTAGGAGTCTGTT
>JBMFVX010000135.1:0-8285 GCA_049965775.1 Phycisphaerae bacterium | reverse complement strand
GCCCGAATGTCTTGCATCCATGTCATGCCGGCTGTGTCAAGTGTATGGATCTGCCCATTGGCTGCAAATACGAGCACTTGGTCTGTGCTGGAAGCGGGCGAGGTGATGGCCATGCCCACAATGCCAACTATCAATAGAAAAACCGTCGGCCATAGAAGAACTCTTACCATACGTCAGAAACAATAACCGAAGCATGCCGACTCTTGAAGCGACTGGGGTGCTTTTTTCCATTTTTAATTGCGGCGGGTTACCGAACGGAGACCTATTAGCCGAGGCGGATAAGACGATGGATTATGCTACTTCTGCAGCAGGCGGGTTCGCCAGTGTGCGTCGGGCAGAAAGTAGGGCCGAAACTTTTCGGTGCCGCCCTGTTCTTCGCTGCAGGCAAGGGCGCGGTAAAAGCCGAGTTTATTGGCCGCAGGCGAATCAATGAGACTGCTGGAGTCCGCTGCACTCATCTGAAACAGAATGCGATAGTCAAACTCGCGCATGGTTCCGCGTTCAAAGGTGCGTTCTTGTGAGGCAAGCGTATCCACCCAGGCCAGCACATGCACGCCTACCGCCGGGCCGTCACGTAAAAGCGAAACAAGGTCTTTCGCAGGATCGGCCTTTTTTTCCTCGCCGCCGGAAGAAAAGCTGAAATCATCTTCGCTCTTTCGCAACATGCGGTATCGCTGTAATCCATAAATAATAATAAATCGGTCCACGGCGGAAGCCTCGGGCGACTCCAGCCGACGGGCTACATCGGCGGCCAACTCGGTTATGACATCGCCGGTGCTGCGCCATTCCACCAGGTTCATCGGGCTGTTGAGGGCGGATTTCACCTTCTCGAAAGTGCCCAGCAGGTAAGAGTCGGCGGGGGAGCCGTCAAAAACATAAAACTCCGCTGCGCCCTGCGGGTACTGCACGGCCAGCGAAATCAGCGACCAGGCCATTACCGAAAGTGCTTGTTCTTCCTGCTGGCCCACCAGCAGCACATTAGCCCCGCTCTGGCGGCGGAGGGTTATGGCGGTTGGCTCTTTAATGGCGACCGGTTCGCCGATCCAGGCGCGTACGCTGGGTGGAGCGCTCGTCGGCGCGGCGCTTAAAGCCGCAATGAGGTTTTGATTGCCAGCGGGGTCTGCGGGGGCGTTGCCTTCAAATACGACGGCGGGGGCGGTGGCCGCACCTGCAACGGCGTTGGCCTTCGCGCGCACTTTATCGAGATACACGTCGCGTTTTTCATCAGGAAGCCATGCCACCTGGAAGGGACTGTTGGCTTCCACGAGGCCGCCGGCGTCGTTGTAAATGGCGGCTCCCGGACGCGAGAGCAGTCGCGCAGCGGAGTTGTTGTCGCCGAGAATAAGTTGCGAGTCAGCTTCACTTACCTGCAGTGCGATGCGTACAGCCATCTGGCCGATGGTGCTGCGCGCCAAGCCCGATGTTCCGCCGATGGTTTGTGAACCCAGCAGCAGATGAATGCCGAAGGCACGCCCTTGGCGGACGAGCCGATCGAGCAGAAGGCCGGCCTGCTGGGCCAGCGTATCGTCTTCGGAGAAAAACTCCTGGAACTCATCTATGGTCAGCAGCACACGCGGCATGGTCTGGCTTGGCTCGGCGCGGCGATAGGAGGGCAGGTCCGGCACGCCCGCAGCACGAAACAGTTCGCCGCGGCGGGCAAGCTCGGCATCAAGCCGTTCAAGCACGCTTAAGCCAAACTCGCGGTCGCTTTCGACGGCAATGGCCCGGGCATGCGGAAGTTTGTGGCTGGCATAGGTTTTAAACTCCACGCCCTTTTTGAAGTCAATCAGATACAGCTCCACCTGCGAGGGGGAGTACCACATGACAAGGTTGCAGACAATGGCGTGAAGCAGGGTTGATTTGCCCGACCCGGTTTTGCCGGCGATAAGCGCATGCTGTGCGACGCCTTTGCCAAAGCGCAAAAGCTGCAGGCGTGTTGCGCCCATACGGCCGATCGGCACAGTTAAATCGGCAGCGCTGTCGCTGGTCCAAAACTCGCTTTCGTTTGGGGCGATGGTGTCAAAGTCAACCTCAACCTGTTGGCTGGCTTTGGCGGCCTGGCCAAGTTTATCGAGCAGCGGCGTGAGAACCTCTTCGGGCGGCGGCGAGGCCACCTGCAGCGGAAACTGCCCGAACACCTCATCCTTCCAGCGAAAACCATCCTCTTCCTGCACGATTTGCACCGCATGGGCGGCGATATCCTTAAAGATGCCGGCCGCGCCCGCAGGCGGCTGGAGTTCGCCGGCAATGAGCAGATAGACGCCGCAGCGGCTGCCGGTTGCGGCAATGCTCGCAAGCCGCCGGTAGGTATCGGTAGAAAACCCCGCGGGAAAATCGGCGATGACGACAAAGCGATAGGGTTCGGCCAGTTCGCCGGCCTGGGCGTTGTAATCATCTATGGTGGCAAATTCGTTGCGAAGGTACTTCTGAATGACCGTTTCCATGTGCTCGGTCATATCGGCGAGGCGCTGCTCAATTTGATCGGGTTGGGTCCAGATGCGGCCGCCTACCAGCGCGTCGTCGTGGTCTGCCAGACGCATAAAACCTGCAAAGCTCTGGCCAAGGCCTACGGGGTCTATCATGGTAAAGCGCGCACGCCCCGGAGGCAGGTCGGTCAAGATGCGCAGCATGACGGCCTGAAGCAAAGAAATGGCCCGCTCGCGCCCGCTACGCTCGTGCTGTACCAGCAGCGAAGCCCCATAAGGAAAGCTCAGGGCGGCGGGAGTGGCAAACTCCGCCGGAAACTGCAGCTTTACGGGGCCGCTGGCGTTGGCGGCATCAACAATTTGTTTGAGGTTGATGCGCATTTCTCCAAAGGGCAGCATCGCGGGAAAAGTCTCGGCGGGCCGCCAGGTCTGTACGCCTGGCGAGGCGGTCGCTGCGCTTGCTTTTTCGCCGGCTATGGCGGCAGAGGTTCCGCCGGCGGATGACATCGCCTGGCCCTGCGTATGAGTAAGGCCGTCACGAAGGCGCTGCTCCAGACGGGTCATGGCGCTTTGGCGCGTGGCTGTGGCGCTGGCGATGGCGTTGTCATACTGTCCTTGCACATTCTGGTCGTCGGCGCAGCGTTTTTTATCCAATGCGGTTTTGGCGGCCGAGGCGCTTTGCTCAAGCGTCTGCAGGGCGGCGGCGCGTTGCGCCTCGATATCCGCAAGTTTGCGGTCGTATTCGGCCTGCACCTTGGCCATTTGTTCATCGCGCTTTTGCTTATTGCTTTGCAGAACTGCTGCGGCTTTATCGCTGAGTTTCTGCAGTTCGGCCTCACAGGTTTTGCGCGCGGCGGCGTAGAACTCCTTCTGTTGGCGGAGGCTTTCGTCGTTCCAGGTGATCGCGGCGGTGCGGCTGGCGGCGAGCGCCGAACGCAGCGGCTCATAGGATCGCAGCAGTTGTCGCTTGGCCAGCATTCGCAGCAACATGAGTAGTACAAATGTGACGACAAGCGTTATGCCGCCCACTATGGCAATAATGCGCGGGTCGAGTTTATTTGAGCCCGCGGCAAGTTGTGCTGCTACCGCCGCTCCGGCGCACAGTATGATGAGAAAAGTCCACGGCAGAACGCCAAAAACAATTTTGGGCAGCGCCAGGCCTCGGAGGTTTGCAAGCTGCGATTCCGCGGCGGCCAACTGGGCATTCATAATATCCTGGGCCGATTGGTCCGGCGGCAGGCCGGAACCTTCGACAGGGTTACCGGCGGGTTTGACGCCGCAGTGATTGAGTATCTGGGCCGCGCTCTGTTCCACGGCGCCGGCGGCTTTCGAATGTTTTTTAAGGTCCTCGGCGAGCGCAGCGGCCTGCTCGCGAACTTTAATCTGCGCAGCCTCGAAGTCGCCTTCAGCAAGCCATTTGGCTTCCTGAATCTTTTGGCGATTGTCTTTTTCGGAGGCGTTGAACTCCCATTTAATCTTGGCAACAGCCTCATCCCGGGATTGCTTGAGGCGCGCACAGCGCTGGTCATAATCAGCGGTAATACCGGCGAGTTCGCGGGTGTAGTCGGCCTTGGCGGCCTCCGACTGCGAACGAAAGCGCCACGCCAGTGCTTCCTTTTGTTTTTGGAGAGTTTCTTTAGCCGTTGCGATCGCCTGCTGATAGTGCTGCTCGATCTCGCTTTCGGTGGCGGCGCACTGGCTGGCAAGGCTCAGCAGGTCGCGCAGAGCCTCGCGCTGCACTTGCCGGGGAGATGCCTCGGCATGGGTTGTTGTGGGGGCGGATGGGCTGGCTTGTGTCAATGGTTGCATGGTGCCTGTCTGCTGGTTACGAACAATCTTTCTTTACTGTCCCCGTTCACGGCCAAGGCGATCAGCCGGAGATGCACCGCCTGCAACAGTTATGACCGTCCCGGCGTACTCCGTAACTCAGGCTCGCCCTGGTAACGCAGGCATCCTGCCTGCCCGGTCGCTTCCCCCGTGAACCGTTACTCTTTACTCAACGGGATAATGCTCTCACACGCCTATCACGAATACCTGTAAGGCTTGTTTATGTGCAGTCGCGGCGAACCCGGCTTAGAACGGCGGATATATGATCCATCGCTCCGGCCGCGAGGCGAACGTCGGTTTCCAGTGGGTCGAGATATTTCTTCTCAAACCGCTGGCTCGCCGAGTCTCTCCAGCCGTTTTGGGTTTCCTGCCAGCGTACTTTCAGTACGCCAAACGATTTTGCCAACTGCCCACGGCCTTCATAAACACCCATAGCTTAACTCGCCTGCTCCGTTTTAGTTTCAGACTCCGGTCCGCTGGCGGGCCGCGCGACACCCACGCCAGGCAGATCAACGCTTTGATCTTGCTGGTTGAATACCGCCTCAATGCCGTCAGCCGAAAGTATAACCGAAAACCCTGTTGGTAATGCGAGAATCTTCGCCCAATCCGGCCGCGCCGCCGTGAGGGTGGCAATATTCTGCGAAAGCCAGTGTTCGCTTCGTGCATCGTCCAGCGCAAGCACGCACCAGCCGCTGTCGCTGGTGTCGGCGGGTGCCAGGCGGCAGAGGGCCAATCGTGGGCTGCCTGATGCGTTTGCGGCCAGAATGACGCGCTGGTTGGTCGCCGCCGGTGAAACCGTATCTGCCAGTGGGCCAAGGCTCTGTTGGTGTGCCGCCGCAAGCGGGGGCAGCAAAAAGTTCAGGCCGCCGCCTCGAGCCTCCTGCCGCTGCTGCACCGTTGGCAGCAGATGTTTTGGAATGGCGGGTCGCGGCGCTTGCCCGGAGCCGCCGCGGCTCATGGTGGCTTGATCGCCTGTTGTAAAAGATTCGGCAGCGCCCTCGGCTCCGGCGGCGGCATAGGCTTCCAGGTCTACGAGCAGTTTGTCGAGATGTGCCGCGCCGGCGGGCAGCAGCGATTCGAGGCTCGTGTACAACCGCGTGACCGATCCTTTGTAAGTTTCTATTTCTTTCTGCAAGGCCCTGGCCCAGCGGCGGGTGTTGGAAAGTTTTTGCTCAGCTTCGGCCAGCCGGGTCTTGGCAAGTTGCACCGCTTCACGTTCTTCCACGGCGCTGGGAGGCCGGCCGGAAGCGTCCTTAAAAAGGGTCTTTTGACGAAGGGCGTCTTTGGCTCGCTCCAGAAGTTCGTGGCGCTTGCGCATTTGATCGCACCAGTAGGCGTCTTGTTCGGTTTCCAGCCATACCAGCGTGCGGCGCAGTTCTGCATCGGCATCACCCAGCGCGGAAATTCCCTGCTGCTGAAATTTAAACATAGCAGCGCGAAAAGCCTTGATAAGCTCAAAAGATTCTACCTGTGCGCCCTGTGGCATGGCTTTTCCTGTGTCAGTGTTCGCTTAAATATTTCTCGATGTGCTGCGCCTTTTTTACCAGCACGCGGGCGTGCTCGTGAGAGGATTCTAAAAAGTGGCTCAGCACTTTGGCGGTTTGGTCAAACTCTTCCGAAAACTTGTGCTGCTCCTGATCGCGCCAGGTGCTTTCAAGCGCCCGCATGCGGGCATGCAGCCCGCCCAATAGCTGCTGCAGGTCGTTGTTGAACTGGGTTAAACCCTGGGCGAAGCGGCGAAGTTCCGCAGGGTCTACGCTGGCCTTGGACATAAACACCTCCGTATTTAATAGTAATTAATTATAGCCGATACCGCGGCTCATGGCGCGACGTTCCGTCGGCGGCCATTGGGATTCTTCAGATCTGGCGGGCGGTCACGTTACAGGCGATTGCAGATGGCCGCCATAACGCCGCCGGATGCTGCGTGAAAAATCAGGACGGTACAGGAACATCGCGCGATTTTCTGCCAGCGGCGCTGGAGCTCGTCGGTGTTAAGGTCGAGTCCGCCGCGCGTTTTGACTTCTACGATCGCCGATGCCCCGGCGCTGGACGTGCCGCCGGCGCTAAGGCGTGCCTGCAGGCGGGCTTGATCAAAAGGCAAAACATCCAGTGTTTCAAAAGCTGTAAGAGCCGGGTGATACAGCGGCGATTGTGCCGTTAAATACCCTCCATCAATGGTGATGGCGGTAAGTGGAGTGCTGCCGGGGGTATTGGCCGCAATTTGGCCGATTAGTTCGGCCGCAAGGCCGGCGCGGGTAACGGCACCATCCACTTCAAAAATAAACCGTTCAGGCATGGCCAGTGACTGGCATGGGCGCGGATGGCCGGTGATGGTCCAGGCGGGGCCATCTCCGCTCAAAACGCTGGCGGTGCGCAACGTTGGGCCGAAGTGGGCCGCGAGTTTGCCCGTCCAAAGGACTGCCTGAACCGTTGTGCCATGATCGCTTATGAGTTCAATGTGCCCTGGCGGCAGCGATTCAAAATCTACCGCGGGGCTTAGCTTAATTGCTCCAGCGTCAAAGGTGGTGATGAGTTTAAGCAGTGCGGCGGGGCCGGGCGTCATATCGGCCCATCGAATAAGGCGCTTTGGGCCTTGGCGGCGGGAGGGGTCTATATGAAAAGCCGCGGCTTTCGTCGCGTTATAGAATTGGGTTTCGGCATCGGCTTGAATGGCGATAGCGGTAAAGCGAGCATCTTGCAGGTTGTGCCAAAGTAGACGTGCCCGCACGGCATCGCGTTCCACGGCAAGCACCGGCAGAGAGGTTGCAAAGCCGATGGCATCGCCCCCAATGCCGCTGCAGAAATCTATGATGGGCGACTCTGCGCCTAACATTTGAAAGCGGCGGGCTTTATGGCACGCCACGGCGTAAGAGGTGGCCTGCTGTAATGCTTCAGGCACCGCCCAAAAATCCTGCCGTCGAAGTTCGCAAAATTTTCCGCGGGGCTGGCACGCGGTCAATTGCGACTGTACCAGAGCAATCGCGGCGTGTAATTGCGGCTGTGTCCAGCTTCGCCGAAGGGCGGCAATCTGCCGTACCTGCAATGCCCTTGTTTGATGTAACTCGGCGAGCACCGCAGCGCGGCAGGCCTGGCCTTGTGGCGTTGCGAACCACCGTAGCAGAGCCGGCGTAACGCCGGCATTGTCGGGACCACGGTCTGCGGCGGCAGGTGCCTTGGGCGCAGCGACCAAGGCGCGGCCGGTAAGTGAGGGCAACTTGCCAGCGGCCGGTTTGCCTGATGTTTCAGACATGCTCTGCCCGCCTGCCTTTATGTCGGCTGCAATGGGTTAGTCCTGCTCGATGGCGATGGTAAACGGCGGCACCGGGAGACGCATTCCTTTTTTGGAGATTTTGGCCTGGGACGCGAGCGAGTATATGACTTGCTTGCCGGCTCGCTTATTGACGATAAGGTGATTCATCCGCAGCAGGCCAAGGTGGTGGCTTACGGTAGGCTGCGGCAGTTTGAGTTCTTTGCACAAGGCGGTGACGGTGTGCTCTTTTTCGGTGAGACGCAGGACAATTTCCAATCGGGTTGCGTCGGAAAGCAGCTTGAAGATAAGGCACATGGACTCAAGTGTTTGGGTGCTGGCAATTGCTTTGGCCGCCATAATAGTCTCCAGTTGTAGAGTGGTGAGATAATCCCGTGGGCCGTAGGCCCTGCCCGCAAAGCTCCAGCCACCAATGTCGCTGGTGCGAGGCTCGTCAACAGTATTGCACGCCGAGCAATTGACTTTATTCTCATATCTATGAGTCAATCTACCAGCGTTGTTTTCGATGATAGATAAACTGGATGAAAAGTCAAATATATCTTTGCATGTGACTTATGGAAAAATACGGCAAGCTCGCCAAAAACCCATACTTGCGTCAAGAACCGTCCGATATCGCCTTCGGCGGTGCCGCATGGCCGGCCGGGTAAGATATTAAAAATTCTATATATCACTTTGCCCTGCAGCGCAGGGCATAGGCGCTAACTTAATTTTACACTTTCTTCGAATGCGTGTATATTTGTATGCATGAAGAATATGCGGCAATG
>JBMFVX010000134.1:0-8296 GCA_049965775.1 Phycisphaerae bacterium | reverse complement strand
GTTTACGTTTTTCCATCCCATTACAATCAACAGTTCTGAAAATCTGTCAAGTAGCAGAAAACGACCGTCAATGAAGGCTCATATCATGTTTTTCAGGATAATTTACCCACTCGATTGCCCGAAGAGCCTTATTTTCAATGCTACCGCCAAGGTGTGCCCCCCTGAGGAACGAAAGGGCCTTGTCCATCAGTTGCCCACCCTTAAATGCGGTTAGTGAATGGCGAATGTTTGCGGCTGGCTCGCAGCAGGCCGAGTAAAGATAAATTGCCACTCCTTGGCGGTGAATTATGGGTTGTTTGACAATTGTGCGCCACAATGAACATCCACCATTGACTGGTGGATGTTCTTGGTATGGATTACCTAGGCACGCGGCGCTATTCTCTGGCGGACAAGGTTGACGTGGTTCCATTATCGGATTTTGTGGATGCTGCAAGTCGCCCGCAAGGGAAAGAGTAGTGCCGGTGTAATGATGCAGGAGGAGGTGGGGACGCCAGCTCGGCTGGAACAGAACAGCGGCTGCTGCTGGGCGCAAACAACGCGTGTGGGCTTCCCCAAGAATGGTGAATACACTGCGGGATGAATTCAGGCTCTGGCCCAGATGATGAACCGGTGGGGCTGGGGCCGTTGTCGGTCGTGCGATTTTGTCGCAGCCGTGGTTCGTTCTATAATTAACCGAATGAGCATTGCTGAAAACTCGGCGCCGACTCCCGCACTGCCGGCGGCGTTTAAGATTGAAAGTCCATTTGAGCCTGCGGGCGATCAGCCTGCGGCCATTGAAAAGCTGGTTGATGGCTTTAACCGCGGCGACAAGCACCAGGTTCTGATGGGTGTTACCGGTTCGGGCAAAACATTTACCATGGCCCATGTGGCGATGCGGCTGGGGCTTCCGACCCTGGTCATCAGTCATAACAAAACGCTCGCTGCGCAGCTTTTTGAGGAGTTCCGCGAGCTTTTGCCGCATAATGCCGTCAATTACTTTGTAAGTTACTACGACTATTACCAGCCGGAAGCGTACATTCCGCAGCGCGACATTTACATTGAAAAAGACGCGGCCCGCAATGATGATCTGGACCGCCTGCGGTTGGCAACCACGAGCAACCTCATCGGCCGGCGCGATGTATTGACCGTGGCTTCGGTAAGCTGCATCTTCGGGTTGGGTTCTCCGGAGGAGTACAAGAAGAAAGTGATTTCGCTGCAGCGCGGGGCCGATTACCCCCGCGAAGAGCTAATGCGCTCGCTGGTAGACATGCAGTACGACCGCAACGACATTGAGTTTAAGCGAGGCGTATTTAGAGTGCGCGGCGATGTTATTGAGCTTTTTCCCGCGTATGAAACCACTGCCCTGCGAATAGAAATGTTTGGCGACACCGTGGAGGCTCTCTGGAATATTCACCCCGTCAGCGGGGAGCGGCTCACTGAAGAAAACCAGGCATTTATTTACCCCGCCAAGCATTATGTTGCCGACGACGACACCATGGCCCGCGCCGTAAGCGACATTCGCGCCGAGTTGGACGCCCGCGTAAAGGAGCTGCGCTCGCTGGGTAAGTTGCTGGAAGCGCAGCGGCTGCTGGCCCGAACCAAATATGATCTGGAAATGCTGCTTGAAACAGGGTTTTGCAGCGGCATCGAAAATTACTCGAGGCACATCAGCGGGTTGCCGCCGGGGGCCAAGCCCTGCACGCTCATGGATTACTTTCCCAAGCAGTACCTGCTGATTATTGACGAATCGCATGTGACGATTCCGCAGATCAATGCGATGTACGCCGGCGACCGCAATCGCAAGCAGGTGCTGGTGGAGCACGGCTTTCGGCTGCCGTCGGCATTGGACAACCGGCCCATGACGTTTGAAGAGTTTCGTTCCATGTGGGATCGGGTGCTGTTTGTATCTGCGACGCCGGGTAAGTTTGAACTTGCGCTTACCGGCGGGGCGGTGGTGGAACAGGTGATAAGGCCCACCGGGCTTATGGACCCGCAGATAGAGGTGCGGCCCGCGCAAGGGCAGGTGGCCGATTTGTTGGCCGAGGTGAAGCTGCGGGCCGACAAAGGCGAGCGTTCGCTGGTGACTACACTTACCAAACGGCTGGCCGAAGATTTGGCCCATTACCTTGGTGAAGCGGGACTGCGCTGCAAATATCTGCACAGCGAAATTCAAACCTTTGAACGGGTGGAAATACTGCGAGAATTGCGCGAAGGTTCTTTTGATTGCCTGGTCGGCGTTAACCTGCTGCGCGAGGGGCTTGACCTGCCCGAAGTGTCTATGGTGGCCATTATGGATGCCGATAAGCAGGGCTTTTTGCGGAGCGAAACTTCGTTGATACAAATGATCGGCCGCTGCGCCCGCAACGTCAATGCCCGGGTGTTTCTCTATGCCGACAACGTGACCCCCGCCATGAAGCGGGCGATGGATGAAACTTCGCGCCGCCGACAGTTGCAGGAACAATACAATACGGATCATGGCATTACGCCGCAAAGCATAAGCAAAGCCATTCGAAAAGGGATAGATTCCGAATTGCAGGCGCGGCGCACCGCCCGCGAAATTGTCGCCTCATCCGACACCCAGTATGACCAGCAGGAAATGCTGCGTATGCTGGAAGACGAAATGCTCACTGCGGCCAACAATCTGGAGTTTGAGCGTGCCGCCACGCTGCGCGACAAAATCAAAGAGTTACGCGACGAAATAAAATCTGTAAGCACCTCCGAGCAGGGCCCAAATCTGTTTGATGCGGAAAACGCCCAGCGCGACGAGGCCCTGGCCGCCGCCATAGATGAAGGGCTTTCGCGCCGGCTGGCCAACAAGCCGGCCATGACGCCGCAACAGAAAAAAGTTAAGCGCGGCGGGTCGCGGCGACGCTGATGGGGCCGCACAGGCTGCCGGGCGGCACTTGACGCGCGGCGGCAGCGCGGTGACGATCATTTGCACGAACCCGTGGTGTGGTTTGAGCAAAGAGCGGCGGATGAATGACGCATACGCAGATTATTCTTGTGACCTGCCTTGGCATGGTCGCCGGCTATCTTCTCGGCAGCATACCGTTTGCATTGCTTATAGGCTTTTCCAAAGGCATTGACATCCGCAAGCAAGGCAGCGGAAACGTGGGGGCTACCAATTGCGGCCGGGTATTGGGTTTTAAATATTTTTGGTATGCCTTCACGCTCGATTTTTTCAAGGGTTTTGCACCGGTGCTGGCCTGCGACCTGGTGGTGCAGCATTGGTGGGGGCCGAGTTGGGTGCCCATGACCACCGCCCTTGCGGCGATTGTAGGGCACGTCTACCCGATTTATTTGAGGTTTAAGGGCGGCAAAGGCGTCGCAACAACATTTGGAGCCTTGCTGGGCCTGTGGCCGGTATTTACGATTGCCGTGCTTTTGGCGGCGGTTGTATTTGCAATTGTATTTTTGGCGTATCGTATTATTTCTATAGCATCTATTTGTGCGGCGGTGAGTTTAATGGTACTGGTGCCCGTGGTGGGTCGCAACTTGCCTGTTATTCAGGGAGTTGTGGAACCGGTTCCCTGGAACCAACTGCGAACACTTACCATTGCCGCATGTGTTGTGGGTCTTCTGATTGTGATCAAGCACCGTGGCAATATTAAACGGTTGCTCGCGGGCACCGAACCACGCGTAGGCCCGCGTCGGGCGAATGCCAGCAAAGAGGTCGGAGCTCACGGGGCCGTTAAAGCAGCCGATGGTTCGAAACAGAAGGAATAATCGCTCATGAGTGAACAGGTGAATCTTGCGATTGTGGGCTGCGGCAGCATGACGTACAACGCCCATGCACAGTGGATAAACTCCACCGGCGAAATTCGGGTGATAGCGCTGTGCGACACCAACCTCGCTGCGGCTGAAAAGCTGCGCCGTGAACGTTTTAAAGATGATGCGCATATTGCAATTTTTGAGGATTGGCGCGAGCTTCTTAAGTGCCGGCCCGCAGGTCTCGCGGGGGTGTTATTTGTTACACCGCATGCACAGCACTATGAGCAGTGCATGGCCGCTTTGGAACAGGGCTGGCATGTGCTGGTAGAAAAACCCATGGTTACAAACAGCGCCCACGCACGGGCTATTATCAGTAAGGCCCAACAAAAGGCTCTGCAGGTGCAGGTGGCATTTCAGGCGCCGTTTTCAGCCCAGCACGCTTATATCCGCGAGTTTATTGCCGGCGGTGGCTTGGGTGGGTTGCAGGCGGTGGGAGGGTTTGTATTTCAAGATTGGCAGCGCCCTTGGCGTGGGACCTGGCGACAGGATCCGGCGGCCGCTGGTGGAGGCTTTATTTATGACAGCGGCGCCCACCTGCTCAACGCGTGGAACTACTTGATAGGACGGCCCGCGGCAAGCGTGCACGCCATGATCAGCAATGAAGGGCTTGCGGTGGATGTAAACGGCGCGGTCAACATCCGCTACCAGGGCGGAGTTCTGGCCAGCGCTGTTTTCTGCGGCAACAGCGTTGGCTGGCAGGAGGGCATCTGGCTGGCTGGCGAGCGCGGCCGCATTCATACAGGCATTCACGGTGAACGGATGGAATTGTGGGATCCGCACGGCCGTCAATTGCCTAATCCCCAAATTACGGCAACTCATTACACGCCCCCGCAGAACTTTGCACACAGTCTGCTTGGCCGCGCAGCGCCGCGTGCGCCGGCCCGGCTTGGCTTGTTGCATTGCCTGCTGATGGAGGCGATATACAAAAGCGCGTCCAATGGCTGCGAAGTTGCGGTGGAGCAGGAGTAAGCGGATGACGATGCCTTCGGCGACGTCGCCGGCTGATATGACGCCTGAGGTTAAGATGGCGCCGATGCATCGGCTTGACTTGTCATTTTATCATCGCCCTGCGATGGCGTTGGCCCCGTTGCTGCTTGGCAACATATTGGTGCGCCGGGTTGGCGGTTGCCTGCGGCGCTGCCGCATCGTTGAGACCGAGGCCTATATTGGCATACGCGACCTGGCGTGCCACGCGGCGCGCGGCCGAACCGCGCGCAATGATGTCATGTTCGGCCCGGCGGGGCGGGCTTATGTGTATTTTATTTATGGCATGTACTACATGTTGAATATCGTTGCCGGCGATGTGGGTGATCCGCAGGCGGTGCTGATTCGTGCGGCGGCTCCACTCGACGGCTGGAAGGCAAACCTTTCCGGGCCGGGGCGATTGGCACGAGAGCTGATGCTCAACCGGCGGCATAACGGGTTGTCGCTGGCCGGCGATGAATTGTTTGTGCAGGCGGACCCTGGCCATCGGCCCAAGGTCCGGCGTACGCCGCGCATCGGCGTAGACTATGCCGGCCATTGGGCGCGGCGACTGTTGCGGTTTGTGGATATTCACGAGGCGAGCCGGCGGTATGCGAGTGGAGCGAAAGTCCAATGATCGCCCCGGATTCCGTAGGATTTTCATCGCTTTTATGAATCATTTTATGTCATTCGTCCCGCAAGCTGCTTTTATCGTACACTGGTATAAAGAGACAATGCGGCCAAGAGCCGATATAGTGTAGGGTCCTACGCGGCGGACTCTGCGAACCTTGCCAAGTGGGCTTTGGTCGCTATTTTATCGGAAGCTACTGTCATGACCACGGCAACTACTGCCAGACAAGATACTCTTTTAGGTAAAGTGGTGATCGAGCAGGGCTTTTGCACGCGCGATGAACTAAACGATTGTGTCGCCCTTCAGACAGAACTGGAACGTCAGAACAACCAGCGCAGCCTTGCCGACATTCTCGTTGCCAACGGCTATGTTACCCAAACCCAAATCAATCGCGCCCGCGCTGCGGCTGAAGAACAGCGCGGCATGGCGCAAATTCCGGGGTATCAAATTTTAAGCAAGCTTGGCGCCGGCGCTATGGCCACCGTGTTTAAAGCCCGCCAGCTTTCACTGGACCGCATGGTTGCCATAAAAGTGCTGCCCAAACGCATGAGCGACAACAAGGAGTTTGTGGACCGCTTTTATCAGGAGGGCAGGGCGGCGGCCAAGCTTAATCATCCCAATATTGTCGGCGCCTTCGACGTGGGCGAAGCCAACGGCTATCACTATTTCGTCATGGAGTATGTGGAGGGGCAGACAGTATTCGACCAACTTGATGCCGGTAAGCCTTATCCCGAAAAGGAAGCGCTCGATATCATCATTCAGGTGTGCAAGGCTCTGGTGCATGCCCACGAGAACGGTCTGATTCACCGCGACGTTAAGCCCAAGAACATCATGATCACTCCCGGCGGCATTGCCAAACTGGCTGACATGGGCCTCGCCCGGGAAAAAGATGATCAGGCCGCGGCCATGGCTGAGGCGGGTAAAGCGTACGGCACACCTTACTACATTTCGCCCGAGCAAATTCGCGGTGAAATGAACATTGATTTTCGGGCGGATATTTATTCTCTGGGAGCTACTTTTTATCACATGCTCACCGGACGCGTTCCGTTTGAAGCGCCTTCTCCGGCGGCGGTGATGCACAAACACCTCAAGGAAGAACTTGTGCCGCCCGACCATATTGTCACCACACTTTCGGCCGGCGTAAGCGAAATTATTGAAGTGGCCATGGCCAAAGACCCCAAACGCCGCTACGGTTCGACGAAAGACATGCTCTCTGATCTGGAAGCGGTCGCTCGCGGAGAGCCGCCGGTGCTCGCCCGCAAGGCTTACGATCTTACGTCGCTGGCCGATCTGGAAAAGACCGGCCGCGAAATACCCGGCGGCGCGGTAGACCTCATCGAAACCGCCCGCGAGCAAACCATAGATTTTGGCTCGCGCACGGTGGTGCAAAAATTCTCGGATCCGCTGGTCATGACGCTGCTGGCTCTTCTGGCGGTTGCCGCTGTGATTATCGTATTGCTGCTTATTTTCCGCGGGTGATGGTCGCGCGGTTGACGAATGCACTTTTCACGCTGAAGGTCCCGAAGTCTTCGCTTACTTCGCCCCGGTCGCTCATGGTATGCTCAAGGCGATGATGCAACGTTTGCTCGCATTTTGTCAATTGACGCGCGCGGCACTGGTGTTTACCGCCGTGGCCGACTCGTGGGCCTTGCTGCTCTATCAAATTCCGGGCCAGCCGCCGCAGACGGACATCGGAACAAAATTACTGCTTACAGCGCTGGCGTCCGGCTTTTTGTACATGTTCGGGATGGCCCTTAATGACCTGCTCGATGCCCGGCGGGATCAGATATTCGCCCGCTGGCGGCCCATTCCCAGCGGCCGCATTACTCCGTGGGCGGCCGTAGTCGTCTGCATGATTTTGCTTATGCTCGCCCTGCTGGCGGCAACCCTCCTGGGCATTGTGCCCAAAGGCTCGCAAATACCATGGCCTGCGTTTGTGGCGTTGGCCACGGCGCTATTTATTGTATTTTACGATGCTGCGGCAAAATACCTCGGCGCTGTCGGCCTGATAACCCTTGGAATGGTGCGTGGACTCAACTGCCTTATCGGCAAGCCCACCTTTGGTTTTCTGCTGCTGCCGCTGGTGCTCTTTACGCATATTGCGTTGATAAGCGCAGTGTCGTATTACCTGGAGCTAAAGCGGCCGCGGCTTCGCACCGGCGATGTTGTACTGCTGTTGGTGGGCATTGGCTCTATTGACGGCCTGCTGATTGCAGCCATGCTTTGGAAGCACACGCTTGAGCGGCCGCAGGCGCCGGTGGTTTTGGCGGTAGCGGCGGCGGCACTGATGTTTGCGATTTTGTGCGGTTGGATCATCAGTCGCCAATGCCTGCCGCCGCGCGTTCGCGGCGCCCGCATCATGTTGTTGGGGTTGTTTTGGCTTTTCGTTTACGATTTTGCCGTGCTGGCGGCAAACAAACAATGGTCGGATGCCGGGCTGATTGTGGGCGATGCCGCGGCTTCGCTGGGAGCCTTCTATCTGCTGAGGTTTTGGGCCAAGGGCACGCTACCAGGTAAACCGCACTATCGCATAGCCCGCAAACCCGGCTGCTGACCGCCGTCATGTCTGACGCTGCTCGTTGCTTCTTTGGTTGGGAGCCTCTCCTATTGAAGCAAATGAGGCGGCGATGCAATGCTCGCGCCCTGGTGTAAAACCGGGACTGATTCTCCAGTTCGGTGAACCACGCCGGGGTAATCGCAGTGAACAAGCATATATAGAGTTTGTCAATATAATCCCCGGCAAGTCAGGCGGTGCCGCTGTGGGCGGTATCGGGCGGTTCTTGGCGTAAGTATGTGGTTGTTGGCGATCTTGCTAACCCAACTTTCGCACTTCGGCCCCAAAAAACCGCATTATACCGCTCGCGGTCAGAACTGGGCTATTTCTCGTGGTATTGCGGCGCAACCCGGGCACCCCGGCAGCGCTGCCGCTGGCCGGGGCGAACCACGCGGCTT
>JBMFVX010000133.1:0-8672 GCA_049965775.1 Phycisphaerae bacterium | reverse complement strand
CGGATTCCTAAAAACGGCGCCATTGTATCCTTAACGCCAAAAGCCCCCTTGTCCAATTCCGACTGAAGCAAGACAATTTGTGGGAGAAGAAAATGAGCCGCCATTTCATGGTCGCCATCGAAGCAGGCCTTGATTCCTCGCCTAATAATTGGATAGCGGTCTGGCGTGAAGGCTTGGGACACGATGATCTCGTTACAGACCGTTTCAGCGTCTACCGTGTGTCGTGATGAAAGCTCTCGAAGCAGGTGACGGAGTACGGGTTTAACGACCTGCATATTTTGAGCCATCTGAGACACCACTCTGCCGTCGAGGTCCTCTTCAACGGTCCCGATATTCGCTACGGCTCTTCCGGATTCATCTACTTGTGTAAAACCGAGCAACTGGAAGACCAACGCATGCATCAATTGCCGTGCGTGCGCATTCGATCGGTCTGCTCCGCCCGCCTGTCTTAATTGACAACCCCTGCGAGCCGGCAAATGGTGATAACAAGCCGCTCAAGTCTTTTGACTGCTCAAAATTCATTCCGCCTTCAAACAACCTTGCAGCCAGATTGCTTCCTGCTAAAATCTGTCAAGTGAAATTTCAATCGGGAAGGGGCCTTTCATGTCTGCATCAATGAACATCGCAAATTGGTGGCTGCTGTGCCGTGTTGATCAGGGAATGTTCAGCGATGAGGTGGCCGTCACCTATCCCGCCGAGGGTGACGCTATTCGTTCGGTTTTCGTTCCACGGTCGGAAACTGGCCAATGGCCGAAAAATAAATCACTTAAAGCGGTGCGTGTCAGAATCATCCGGCCGGAGAGAGATAAACCCGTTGCCGTTTTACCGTCCGACGAAAGTACCTTAGTTGCCGTTCAAGAGCGAGATCTCGCTGAGGTATCATGATCCTTTCAAATGTTGCGATACACGCGGCACTGGACGCGAAGCGGCTATTCATTGAGCCGGAGCCGACCCCGCGTTTTCCGAATGGCGTTGTCGGGTGTCCCTACCAGACTTCTGCGGTGGACCTTCGTCTTGGCAATGAGATTTCCTATTTTAAAGAGGGGCTTCCGTTCAATATAGATCTTAGAAAGGGCACGTTCGCAAATCTGTTTGGCCCTAATTCAATCTCCCAAAAATTAACGCAAGAGCAGCCCTTTGTTCTTCGGCCTAATCGCCTGGTGCTTGGCAGGACCCTGGAGCGAGTGACGCTGCCGCTTTTTCCGGATGGGACTTCACTGGCTGCAAGGGTTGAAGGCAAGAGTTCGTATGCCCGTTGCGGCCTGTTGGTACATTTTACGGCGCCCACGATTCATGCCGGTTTTTCCGGAAGCATAACCTTGGAACTCATCAATCTCGGGCCGTGCGACATATCTCTGTATCCTGAGGCACCCATTTGCCAGCTTATTTTCGAGGTCGTTCAAGGCTCTCCAATTGCAAATGCCAGCCAATTCCAGAATCAGCAACGGCCCGGCGGTAATCTACCGACCTGACGAACCAAATTTTAACACCCGATAACCTCAAAGAACGGCGGGTACGGTAACGCACGCCGCGCAACTTCCGCCCGTACCCAGGCCGTCACGGTTCATTTACAGTGAGCCCCAGCCGTCGGCCTATTTGCCACCCTGCGGCTGCCACGGTATGTCGCCCGAACCCGCGCGCTTGTTGGCCAGCCGGGCCGCTACAAATAGATAATCGCTCAAGCGGTTAAGGTACATCAGCGGGCCGGGGCCGAGGTTTTCTTGCTCCATGAGCGTTACCAGCAAACGCTCGCCCCGGCGGCAAATCGTGCGCGCCACATGCAACTGTGCTGCGGCCATCTGCCCGCCCGGCAGAATAAACTCCTTCAGCGGCGGCAACTCGGCAGTGGCCAGATCAATCTGCTCTTCCAGCCAGCGACTTTCATTCTCGCCCACGCGCGGAACTTTTTTTGGACTGGCTGAATCAAGCGGTGTGGCAAGGTCCGCACCCAGGTCAAAAAGCTGATGCTGAATGCGCGCCAGAGCCGCGTTGATCGCAACATCTTTGCAAAAGGCAATCGCCAGGCCCAGGGCGCTGTTGAGTTCATCCACCGTGCCATACGAATCTATGCGCAGGTTGTTTTTCGCCACCCGGCGGCCGTCAAACAGGGTGGTTTGGCCGCTGTCGCCATGCCGCGTGTATATTTTCATGGTACTGGCTCCCGTTGGCTAGCTTTAATCGCCGCCCGCAGCAGTTTAGGATGGAGCCGCGCCTGAAGCAATAACACCCTTGCGGAGTTTAACCTCATGACCGCCCATACCAAAAAACTGCTCCTCTTTGGCGGCACCTTTGATCCCATCCATAATGGGCACCTCGCCACGGCCGCGGCAGCCTGTGCCGAACTTGCAGCCGATGAAGTCTGCTTTATGCCGGCGGCAACGTCCCCTTTTAAGCTTGGCCAGGCCTGTGCATCCGCCGCGCATCGGCTCGCCATGATCGAACTGGCCATCGCCGGCAACCCGCGATTTACCGCCAGCGACCTGGAAATAACATATCCACCACCAAGTTATACTTTTAACACTCTGCAACGATTACAAGTCATGCACGGCAATACGAACATCCTATTGCTCATTGGAGCAGATCAACTCCCAAAATTGCATGCATGGCTCAACATAAATGAATTACTGCGACTAGCCGACCTGGCCATTTTGCCGCGGCCCGGCTACCCATCGGCACCGGCTGCGCCCGCCCAAATTGACCCTGCGGCATGGGCCGCCCGGCCTCGCCTGTGGTTGGCAACGCCCCTGACACCCATTTCTTCCACCCATGTTCGCCATCGCGTGGCGCTGGGCCTGCCGATCGGCGGGCTTGTGCCGGCCGCCGTTGAACGTTACATTAATCAGCATGCACTTTACCGACAAAGTGCGTGACCCTGCGGGCTTTTCATGCTATTGTGTTAAATCTGTTTGGGTGAAGTGTTAGTTTTATATGGAGAACCTCACATGCAGGTTATTACCCCCGTCAAAGCCAAAAAAGGAAAATCGCACCTGCCCCGTATTCTGGAGCTTGTTTCTATTGTGCAGCGCGAGCCGCACCTCAAGCCCGATCAACTCGCCAAACGACTGAAGGTGGACGTTCGCACCTTTTATCGCGACATCCGCATGCTTAACGCCTCTGGCTACGGCGTAGACTTCAACCGCACGCGCCAACAATACGAAACCTTCGGCAAGCAATATCTCCCCGGGGCCGAGCTTACGCCCGACGAAGCTGTGGCTCTTTTAATTCTTGCCCGCCACACGGCTGCTACGGGTGGCCTTCTGGCCGAGCCGGCCTCGCGCGCGTTAACTAAAATTCGCTCAACCCTGCCGGCCGCCCTGCGCCGCCAGATAGACCCTCTTGAAACTCATATTCGCATCGCGGTGCCGGCATCAGAAGTGCCAAGTCCTGAGCGCGAGCTTGAACGTAAAATGTACCGCGCCATGGCCGAAACGCGTGAGCTTCGCTGCACCTACCAATCGCCCAGTTCCCGCCATGCCGATATGGAAAAATCGTTCCGTTTCCGTCCTTATGAACTGCTGTTTATGAATCGCGCCTGGTATGTCGTTGGCTACCACAGCAAGCACCGCAATATTCGCACCATGAAGCTCTCGCGATTCACCGACGTTAAGATTACCGATCGCCGCTTCACCCCGCCGACCGAGTTCTCTATTGATTCGTTCTTTGGCCTGGCATGGCGCATGATCCGCGGCTCCAAACGCCATAAAATTAAACTCGCCTTCGATGCCGAGTTCAGCAAAACCATCACCGAAACCCGCTGGCACCCAACCCAGGTCGCAACCCATAAACCGGATGGCACAGTAGAACTGGCCTTTACGGTTGACGGCCTCGATGAAATTGTCTGGTGGATTCTGGGCATGGGGCCGCACTGCAAAGTGCTCGAACCTAAAGAGCTTGCCACCCGTGTTAAAACAACAGCCGCCGAAGTCGCAAAGCAATATAAATAGTGACGGCAATCGCGGTGGCCGCGCCCCAAAAAAAAACCGCGACCGCGGGTCACATGCTTACCTGATCTCAAGGCCAAAGGCCTTAGGCGATTAATTGCTCGCGGCTTTGTCGCTTGCGGGTTCATCGCTCGCCGATCCCTGTGGCAGATGTATGCGCACACGCTTGACGCGGCGCGCGTCGCTGTCGAGCACCGCTATGGTCAGGTTGTGATATACGGCCTTATCTCCTTTGACCGGAATAGTCCCCAGCAGCGTAATGACAAAGCCGCCGATGGTCTGGTAATCCTGATGTTCGGGCAGGTTCAGGTCCAGCTCGCGGTTAAGGTCGGTAATGTTGGTGCGGGCGTCAACCTCCACGGTGGTTGCATCCACACGCCGAATGTCCAGCGGCACCGTCTTTTCATACTCGTCTTGAATGTCGCCGACAATTTCTTCCAGAATGTCTTCGCTCGTAATCAAACCCGCCGTGCCGCCGAACTCATCGAGCACAATCGCCATGTGCACGCGCTCGCGCCGAAATTGCCGCAGCAAATCGCGCAGCGGTTTGGAGTGCGGCACAAACAGAGGCGGCCGCATCAGGGTTCGCAGGTTAAGCTCGGGGTCCGGCTTGCCCACCAGCGCCAGCAGATCTTTGGCGTAAAGAATGCCCAAAATGTTGTCGCGCGTTCCCTCGTACACAGGCAGCCGCGAAAGGCCATCACGCAGAATCTTGTCTTTTACCTCATCGAGCGTCGCTCCAACGCTTACGGTAATCATGTCGGTGCGCGGCGTCATGATCTGGCTTACCTGCAGATCGCGAAAACTGATGACCCCTTCAATCATCTTTTTCTGCTCTTCGTCCACAGCGCCTTCCGACGCGCCTTCTGAAACAGCAGCCAGAATTTCTTCCTGCGTTTCGATCGCGCCCTGCGCAGAACTCTCGGCCGCGGCCCCGGTCAGCCGCCGAACCAGTTCATCAAAAAGCTTCAAAAAAAGAATCAGCGGCGCGAGCGCCGCCACCGCCAGCCGCAGCACCGGCCACAATGCCGCGATAAGTCCTTCGCCGTTGTAGCGCGCCCAGGCGCTGGGTATAGCGACGGAAAAAACCAGCAGGGCGATTCCCGCCGGCACTATGCCCAGCAGCAGCATGCCCAGCGATGGCGTCGGCCCGGTTATGCCCAGATCGAGCAGCGTAAAAGCCACCACCGAAAGATTAAAGACAATGCGCAGCAGCGAGGCCGCCAGGGCCAGGTCTGTGCTGCGATCCATAATTTGGTCAATTTGGCTGCCGCGGCCAAGGCGGTCGAGCGCCTTTTCGAGCGCCAGCCGCGAGATGGTGCGCAGCGCATACGAGAGCGTGGACGTCACCATGCTGCCCGCCAGCGCCAACAAAATAAGCCAAATCGGCCAATGCACGAAAAAATCCCCTTCTTATCGCCGGCCCGAGGTTCTGCCCTTGCCGCCGGGGCGGTTTGGCAAATGCCGCTCTTTACTCTCACCGGCGGGTCGGCCGTAAACCGGCCCTATGCCCAAGGCTACCAGAATGCGGTCTTCGCGGCGATGCATTCGCTGTGCCTCGCGTGCGGTTCGGTCATCATAACCTTGCACATGCAGCAGGCTGTGTACAAGGTACAGCAGCAGCTCATGCTGCACGCTATGGCCGCGCAGTTTCGCCTGCCGCCTGGCTTCGGCTGCGCACACAAAACTTTCAAGGTCCAACGCGGCGCGTCGCGTGCCCTTAGCGCCCCGCGTTCGGTAATCAAGCGTAATCACATCGGTGGTGCTCGGGTCCCGCATGGTGCGGTCGTGCACCTGCTTCATGATGCGATCGCCCACGAGGTGTATGGTCCAGCATCCTTCGCCGGCATGCACAATATCAAGCAGGCGGCGTAAATTGCGGCGCAACGCCGCCGGCGACAAGCCTCGCATAAGCCCGGGCGAGGCAGGCATAATCTTAAGAACAACAGGCAGAAAATCCTCACATGCAAAACAATGTTATGCCGGGTGCGACACAGCCGTGGGCTTCGGATATTTTATTCGGCCATGGTATACACCCACCAGAGCGCGCGTCATGGCCAATTCCAATTTTCGCAAATCGCCAAGGGTGAGGTCGCATTGGTCAAACTGCCCATCAAGCAGGCGCTTCAATGCCAGCTCATGTGCGGCCGACTCTATGCGCCCGGGTGTAGGCTCGGCCATGGCGCGCACGGTGCCCTCTAAAGCGTCGCACAGCATGAGAATGGCGGTCTCGCGCGACTGCGGCTTGGGGCCGGGGTAGCGAAACTCCGTATCCCGAACCGGGCTGCTTTGGCCGCTGGCCGCGCCTGTAAGCGCCTCTTTAGCCTGCCGGTCGCGTGCCGCATGATAAAACGGCTCAACCACGTTGGTGCCATGATGTTCGGCGATAAACGCCCGCACCGGCTGGGGCAGATGGAACTCGCGTGCCAGTTCAATGCCATCTTTTACATGGCTGATGATGATCAACAGGCTCATCGCCGGCGAGAGGCTTTCGTGCCGGTTGGCGCCGCCCGAAATATTTTCAATGAAATAACCGGGCTTCACGAGTTTGCCGATGTCGTGGTAATACGCGCCAACGCGGCACAGCAATGCGTCGGCTCCGACGTCGCGGGCGGCGGCCTCGGCCATGGTTCCCAAAATCAACGAGTGGTTGAACGTACCGGGGGCCTCCACCGCCAAACGCCGCAGCAGCGGATGATTGGTGTCGGCCAGTTCGAGCAGGGTCATCGCCGTCGGCGAGCCAAAGGCTCGTTCTACCAGAGGCAGCAGCCCCAACACCAAAAACACCGCCGTAAGACCGGCCAGAGTGACCAACATGGCGTTGTAACCCGTAGCCGCCTCGGCCACATGCCGGGCCATGGTAACCCAATCAAACTCAACCGCGTGCGAAACCGGCACCAGTGCCATGCCGGCGGCCCAGACACAAAGCGCCATCATGCCGCTGGTAAGCAGCCCCGCTCGAATAACCATGCCACGCGTGCGAATCTCGCCCAGCGCCGAAATAATCACGCTCGCGCCCACCACCTGAACAAACAGAAAAGCGATATTCTGCCGCAGCGTAAGGGTAAGCATCAGTGCGTCAATCATGGCCAGGCCCCAGGCAAACCTGCGGCGATAAACCATCACCAGCACCACCGCGGCCAGCAGCAGCGGCGCAACGCCGAAAAAGTACACCAGCGAACCGAATCCAAGCAGAAGCGAGGCTTTGCCGATCAGCAGTGTCCCCAGCAGCATGGCTCCGGCGAGAGTTTCGCGCCGCCAATTTCGACGCTCGACCGTTTGCGCTAAAACATAAAGCAGGCCCACCAGCGCCAGAAGCGTCAGCAATAAGGCCCGGCCGAAACGCTGCGCCGCGATCGCCCAGGGGTGCTGGTCACCAATTTGCTTAAGGTACGCGGCACGCGAGGCAGCCACCAGTGCCGCGGCGCGGCGGTCGAGTGTTTCGCCGGCGTGGGCCAAAATCTGGCCCTGCCGCACCAGCGTTTGCGGCGTCTTTACGGCTGCGGCATTGCGTGCGGCCAGCGCGCTGGTGGCCGCGGTATCAAACACGTAGGTGGGGGCCTCGAGTTCCACCAAATAATGGGTAATGGCATCCCATAGCGGCGTGGGAAAGCATCGCTCCACCAGCGGCCGAAACGGCTCTCCGTTGGGTTCCAGCACATTGACGGTGCTCACCGATGCTGTTGTCTGTGTCGCCGCGCCATGTGCCGCCGGTATCCGCAGCAGCACGTTTTGGCTCGCCTGATTGGTGATCAACCGATAATCAGCGGCGCTGACGATGGGGTGGCTCTGGAGGTTTACCAGCAGCAAGTTGATGCGGCTCTGCCAGGTTGCAAGCTGATTGTCCCGCACCACCAGCCGCAGCCAGTGCATCGCCAGCGGCGAGAGCGTTCCAAAACGTTTGGCAAGCGGCGGCGGCAGCGATGCCCCTTTGGGTAGAGCGGCCACGTCAGCCGGGAGGCTGCCGAGTTGGCTGGCAATTTTATCAGGCAGGTCGCCCGCAATGTTCCACCGAAGGATGGGCGGGGTATGCAGCCGCGCGTCGGCCTGCAGCGCCGCAAGCTGCGATGGGTTGGAAATGGTGAAGTTAACTGGTGAGAAAATGTTGTGCGCCAGCGGGCCGTGGGGCAACCATGCCGCCGGGCCAATCGGGATTAATTCAATCAGCAAAGCCGCCAACAGAAAGACGATGCCGCCCCATAACACTCCACCCTGCCAGCGCGACACCGGCGGCCACTTCTTTTGGGTGGTGGCTTGGTAATCATCGGCCACGGCCTGTCGCCGGAGGCTTTTCCGCATAAATAACATAGGTCTTCCAAGCCTGCTTAACAGGCGAGTCTCGTTCTGCCGCGCATTGGGGCTGGTGTTATGGCGTCAAATACCCCAAATAAGCCTAGTTGCCATTACTCGGCCAGGCTCCTAACCTGCAACGCCACTATTTAGTTTACCGGGAGCCGCCGCGATAGCCAAAGATGCGACATTTCTGAACAGTGGATTCGTTAGTAACGCAGGCATCCTGCCTGCCCAGTCACCCCCAGTAACGCAGGCATCTTGCCTGCCCAGTCGCCCCCAGTAACGCAGGCATCCTGCCTGCCCAGTCGCCCCTTTCGTGCACGCTTACGTAATATCAGAGACCTCCCAAGCCGCTACCCCAAACTTTCGCACTTCAGCCCCAAAAACCGCATTATCTTGCAAATAAGGCCGAAAGTTTCCACCACAAACCACCCCTAA
>JBMFVX010000132.1:0-8695 GCA_049965775.1 Phycisphaerae bacterium | reverse complement strand
CGTTCAAATCAACAATAACTTCGTTTCTTGGGGCCTTTGTGGTGAAAATCGGCGCCTCTATCCGCAAGGCAATCCCGGCCATTACTCGGACAGGCTCCTGGAACTATTGCAGAAACGGTGGACTACCCCTGGTTTCGTGGCCCTCTCGATTCATCCGCCGATATGTGTAGAAATTGCGTGCGGCACTGCTTAAGCGCCAACATGGCACCTCGCGGAACTGCGGCGTACTTTTCCCATCCACCGCTGGAAGAGTTATAATGCCGACGTTCAGAAATATCCGGAGACCCGGAGCGCAAGGAGGCAACCTGCCATGGCAACCCAGTCAACTTCAAAAGATTCTTTCGTTCATCTTCATGGGCACTCCCATTATTCGCTGCTTGATGGCGGAGCAACCATTCCCGGCCTTTGCGAACAGGCCAAGGCTATGGGAATGCCCGCACTCGCGCTGACGGATCACGGCAACCTGTTTGGACTTATTGAGTTTTACAACACGGCCAATGCCGCGGGAATTAAGCCGATTATCGGCTGCGAGTTTTATGTGGCACCCGGTTCGCGGTTTGAAAAAGAATCGCATGGCATAAGCGATGCAGCCTATCACCTGGTGGTGCTGGCGTGCAGTCAGACTGGGTATCGCAACATGCTGAAATTAGCCAGCATTGCCTATACCGAGGGGTTTTACTATCGGCCGCGGGTGGATAAAGAATCGCTGGCCCGCTTTAACGAAGGCCTGGTGGTTATCAACGGCCACTTTGGCACTGAAATATCCGCGTGTCTGGAACGCAACGATTTGGAAGCGGCCGTTCAGGCGGCAGGGCAGTACAAGGATATTTTCGGCGATCGGTTTTACGTGGAGTTGCAGAACCATGCCGACCCGGCGCAAATCGCCATGATTCCGCAGTTGTTGCAGGTGGCCAAGCGCGTCAACTCGCCGATCGTAGCCACCAACGATCATCACTACTTGCTCAAAGAAGATTACGACGCGCACGATGTGTTGTGCTGCATCAGCATGGGCAAGCAGCTAAGCGACGCCAATCGCCTGCACTATTCGCGTGAGCTTTATCTCAAGTCGCCTGCTGAAATGCGGCAAATATTCAAGGACCTGCCCGAAGCGTGCGACAACACCCTGCGCATTGCTGAAATGTGCGACGTTAAGCTGGACTTTTCCAAACGTCATGCGCCCGTTTATCACCCGCCGAAAGATGAAAAAACCGGCCTCGCACCATCGGCGGACGATTACCTGCGACAGCTTTGCCTTGCGGGCATCGTCGAGCGATACGGCAGTATGACCGACGCCATCAGCGCACGGCTGGAGCAAGAACTCAAGGTTATCCAAAGCAAGGGCTTTTCAAGTTATTTTTTAATTGTGTGGGATTTCTGCAACTATGCCCGCAAAAATGGTATTCCGGTGGGAGCCAGAGGTTCGGGCGTCGGCACGCTGGTGGGTTATGTGTTGGGGTTGTGCAATGTGGACCCGTTGCGGTACGACCTGCTGTTTGAACGTTTCATGGACCCCAGCCGCTCGGAAATGCCCGATATAGATATTGACATCTGCCAGGAGGGTCGAGGCAAAGTTATTGAGTATGTGCGCGAAAAATACGGCAATGTTTCGCAGATCATCACCTTTTCGACGTTGGGCGCCAAAGCGGCCATTAAAGATGTCGGCCGCGTTTTGGCCATGCCGCTGTCGGAGGTGGACAAACTTACCAAACTGGTGCCCAGCGCTGTTGGCACCACGCTCGACGATTGCCTGCGTGTCGCCGATTTTAAACGACTGCACGACACAAACGCCGATGTGCTGCGGCTGTTCCAGATAGCCAAACGGCTTGAGGGCCTTTGTCGCAACGCGGGTATGCACGCGGCGGGTGTTATTGTCTGTGATAAGCCGTTGGACGAAGTGGTGCCGCTGTATAAAAAAGACAACGACATTATGACCCAATGGGATGGCCCAACTTGCGAAAAAATGGGTCTTCTTAAGATGGACTTTTTAGGCCTGCGAACGCTCACCATTGTCGAACGGGCCTTGCAACTTATAGAAGCGGCTCATCCTAAAGGTCTGCCGCCGCTGCCGGCGGATACCGCCGGAGGCAAGGCTGCCGGCACGCATCCGAGTGAGGCCGGTCGCCCCGGTCGCCTGGATATTGAACATATAGACCTGACGGATCAGCGTGTGTACCGGCAGATATTTCAGAAGGGCCAAACCCGCGGCGTGTTTCAGTTTGAATCGCCGGGCATGCGTGAGTTGCTCATTAAAATGAAGCCCGACCGTATTGAAGACCTTATTGCCGCCAACGCGTTGTTTCGGCCCGGCCCCATGGAACTGATACCCGCTTATTGCGACCGCAAGCATGGCAAAGCCGCCACGCCCAAGCAGCACCCCATCATGGACAAAATCCTGGAAGAGACCTATGGCATTATGGTGTACCAGGAGCAGGTCATGCGCATCTGCAACCAGTTGGGCAACATTCCGCTGGCCCGCGCATATAAGCTTATCAAAGCCATCAGCAAAAAGAACGTGGATACGATTTCCGCGGAACGCAAAAACTTTTTGGATGGTGCAGGGGCCAACGGCGTTGCTGCCGACCGGGCGGCCGAATTGTTCGGCTTAATTGAAGAGTTCGGCAAATATGGCTTTAACAAGAGCCACTCCACCCGCTATGCCCTTGTGGCATTTCAGACGGCCTACTTAAAAACATACTTCCCGCTGGAGTTTATGGCGGCGCTGTTAACGTTTGAAATGGTGGATGCCGACAAAACCGCCGACTATCTCGATGAATGCCGGAGCCTGCTGCGGCCCGATGGCACCACCGGCATCGCCATACTTCCGCCCGATATCAACTTAAGCGAATCAGATTTTGCGGTGGTGGATGGCACCATTCGGTTTGGCTTGGGCGCGGTTAAGGGTGTCGGTTCCAAGGCTGTGGAGGCAATTGTGGCCGGGCGGGTTAACGCCAAAACAGGCCAGCGGGAGCGGTTTCGCAATATTTTCGACTTTTGTGAGCGTGTGGACATGCGCCCGGTAAACAAGGGTGTGATGGAAGCGCTCATTAAATCAGGCGCCTTCGATTCGGTACACGACAACCGTGCCGCCGCCATGGCCGCGCTTGAAAGCGCAATGCAGGCGGGAGCCAAGGCCTTGGATGCCCGCAAGTCGGGGCAGGAATCACTGTTTGGCGGGGGCGATTCGGCATCTGCGACGACGACGGCGCCCTCCGCACTGCCCAAAATTGCCGACTTTACGCCGCGCGAAAAGATGAGTTTTGAAAAAGCCTACCTGGGCTTTTACGTCAGCAGTCATCCGCTGCGCGATTATGAAGAACTGCTCGAAGGTTATGCCACCGTCAACAGCCAGACCATTCAAGACCCCAATCGGCGTGAGGCTATTGTGGGCGGCCTGGTTTCAAAATTTGCGCGTAAAACCGCAAAGACGGGGCGAAATGCCGGCCGGGCGTGGGCGTCATTTTCTATAGAAGACCTCACCGGCAGCGTGCCGGCGGTACTGTTCAGCGACGAGTTCGAGAAATACCAAAATGTGGTAAAGCCGGAGACGGTGCTGTTTTTTAAGGGCGTTATTGACCGTCAGCGTGAAGAGCCATCACTGCGGGTTACCGAAATATATGACCCGCAGCAGGTTATAGAGCGCCTGACCAAACAGGTGCTGATACAGCTTCATGGCGTGGAGATCGAGCCTGATTTGCTGGGGCGATTGGATCAATTTATTAAAAGCCATCAGGGGCCTGCCGTTGTGCCGCTTAAACTGGAGGTGGTAGATTCCTCCGGTCCCGAGCCGCTGCGGGTGCAAATTGCGCTTAAGCAAGGTATTTCGCTGGCCAAGGACGCCAAAAGCGCCCTGCAGACGCTGTTGCCGCAGGCCCGTATTCGGCTTTTAGGGCCTAGAGATGTGGCCCGCGCCACCCAGGCGGCACAGGGTACAGCGTCCGCTTTTGTACGTAGCGGCCAGCCGGCCGCTTCGGCGGCATAGAAGCGTGGGCACGTCGGCCAATGCCCCTTGAGTGTATGGGACTTGGCTAAACATTTTATTCAGGAGCATTTATGGCAGTTAAGCAAGGGGCGGCAGCGCCGGATTTTTCGCTTATGGCAACCGGCGGCAAAACCATTTCGCTCAAAGATTTGCGCGGCAAAAAGGTGGTTCTTTATTTTTATCCCAAGGATGATACCCCCGGATGCACTAAAGAGGCGTGCAACTTTCGCGATGGCATAGCTGCACTTGAAAAGGCCGGTGCTGTGGTGCTCGGTGTAAGCCCGGACGATGTTAAAAGCCACGAAAAGTTTCAGGCGAAATACAGCCTTCCCTTTACGCTGCTGGCCGATCACGACCATCACACAGCCGAGGCCTATGGCGTATGGAAGGAAAAATCAATGTATGGCCGCAAATACATGGGTATTGAACGCTCAACCTTTATCATAGACCGGGCCGGAAAAATCGCCCGCATTTTTGAAAAAGTTAAAGTGGATGGCCACCACGAAGAAGTACTCGCCGCCCTGGCGCAAGTGCCGTAGTGTGCCGCAAGTCGGGGGATGGGTTTAAACACGAAGTCCCAAAGATACCGAGAAGATGTTTATAAATTGGTTGCAACCCCGGCTTGTGCGTTGCGAGAATGGAGTTGCATGTTCGGAGTGCTTCTTGCCGAGATAACAAGATGTTGCAGGTTTGCAATACGAAGACGTTGCAGCACGAAGACATGACGGTTGAAGTAGTTTCACCGCCGAAGTGCCAAAAGGCTTTGCAGCGATCCCGAACGCTTATAGTGGTGTGGAATCAGTTGGGCCAAATGAACGAGGTAATGCTACCGCCCTGCGGCATCGAGGGATGAATGCAGGAGATAGTAAGTATGTCATTCAGCATGATAAGAGGCTTTTCGTCCCGGACATAACATGGGCCGGTCATAAAGATAGAAATAACAGCCGGTTGTACTGGCGGGCTGCGGTTTAGGTTTTTTAGCCTTTGATACCGGTGGTGGCAATGCCCTCGATGAATGTCTTTTGAGCCATGAAAAACAGCACCAGCACGGGCACAATGACCAGCACGCTGGCGGCCATGAGAAGGTTCCATGATGTGTTGCCCAGCTGTGAATAAAAGCTTTGCAATCCCAAGGCAAGGGTGTACTGCTGCGATCGTTGGATGTAAACCAGAGGAGCTAAAAAGTCGTTCCAGACGGCCATGAACGAAAACAAGGCCACCACCGTGAGAGCGGGTTTGGCCAGCGGCAGAATAATACGTACAAAAATGCCGAACTCGGAGCAACCGTCCATGCGGGCTGCTTCGGAGAGTTCATCGGGAATGGTCATAAAGAATTGCCGCAGCAAAAAGATGTTAAAAGCCGAGCCAAACCACGCGGGCACCCAGAGCGGTTTGAACGTACCCAGCCATTGCATGCCGGTATGGTCGCCAAGCCAGCGAAAGATAATAAACAGCGACACCATCGTTACCGGAAATGGGATCATCATGGTGGCGAGCATGATGGCGAACAGGACGCCGCGGCCACGGAACTTAATTTTGGCAAAGCCATAGGCGACTACCGCGCTGGAGATGGTGGTGCCCAGCACGGTCAGCACGGCGATGATGAGGGTATTGCGCGTCCAGAGCAGAAAGTTGCTGTTGTGTCGGGTGAAAATGGCTTCGTAGTTATGCCATTGAACAGGATGCGGAATCCATTGCGGGGGGCTGCTCATAACATGTGCGTTGCTTTTAAGGCTGGTGGACACCATCCATAAAAACGGCACCAGTGCTGCTGCGCAAATGAATATGAGCGCGGCGTGGATAAGCAATTGCTTCATCAGGCGGCGGCGTTTTTGCATGGCCAGATGGTTTTGCATTACGGCCTGACCGACCAACGCCTGCTGGCGCAGCGAATCGGGTTGCGGTTTTTGTGGCGTTGGGATGTTGTGTGTATTGGTCATAAAGTGTTTTCGACTTTTTTAGTTGGTTTTATTTGCCTTGATAATGCACCCAATAGCGGCTGGTCCAAAAGGCCAGGGCGGTGAGGGTCAACACCAGCAGCAACTGAACCCATGCCAAAGCGCTGGCGTAACCCATACGCAAAAAAGTGAAGGCGTTGTCATAAAGATACATGGTGTAAAGGTAGGTGGATCGAATGGGGCCGCCCTGCGTCATGATGAAGGGCTGCGTAAAGGTTTGCAGCGATCCGATGATGCCCATAATGAGATTAAAAAAGATGACCGGCGAAATGCTGGGCAATGTGACATGCCAGATTTTGCGGGGCAGGTTGGCGCCATCGAGATCGGCGGCCTCATAAAGCTCCCGCGGCACATCCTGCAGGCCGGCGAGATAAATCACCACCGTGTTGCCGAGACTCCAGAAGCTCATGAGCACCAGTGCCGGCATGGCCCAATGGGTGGAAGTAAGCCAGGGCGGTGGGTGGGCAATGCCCAGAGTGCGCAGTGTTATGTTGATCAAGCCAAGTTTGCTGTTGTACATCCACAGCCACAGCATAGCTGAGGCAACAAGTGGAATAAGCGACGGTAAAAAAATAATTGTGCGATAGATGGACAATCCGCGGATGTTTGCGTTAAGCAGCAGGGCCAGAGCCAGGGCGATCACCATGCCCATGGGCAGGGACATCAGGGCATAGAGCAATGTGTTTTTGAGCGATATCCAAAATACACGGTCGTGAATCATGTAGTTGTAATTGTGCCAGCCGACAAACACCGGAGGTTGCACCAGCGGATAGTTGCAGAAACTGTAATAGAGTGACAGGCCGATGGGTATGGTGGTAAACACCAAAACTCCGATCAGCCATGGCGACAAGAACGCCATGCCTTTAAGGAAGTTGACGGTTTGGCGGCTCATACGCGGCAAGCAGCAGCTCCTGGTGAATTCCGGTTATGGATTATACCCGCGGCCGACCCCGGTGATAGCCTGTCTCCGCAGTTGCATGGCATGAAAAGCGTCATAAAGTCTTTGGAGCCTGGCCTGAGCCATGGCCAGGGCATGTCGTGGGGTATCTTTAAGCAAGCCGACACGTTCGGCCGTAATGCCAAGCTCGGCCTTTAGTTGCGGGCCGATGGGCACGGGCGGAAAGCTGCGTGCGTTGGGGCTGGCGGCCAGTTTTTCAAAGACGCCGATGTATGGGTTTTTGTTGTGCAGTAAAAAGTTGCGGCTCACTTTGGCCAGCGGGGAGTTTTTGCCGTGCATCGCGCAGAGCTTTTCCATCACGGGTTGCCGGTTTACATAGGCGATAAAGGCAAATGCGGATCGCGGGTGTTTGGCTCCGCGTGGTATGCACAGGCAGTCAAACGAGCAGTAGCTGACATCTTTAAGGCCCGGCACCGCACTGGGAAACGGCGCAAAGGCCCAGGAATAGTTTTGGTAGCGCTGGCTCAGCGGCAACTTTAATTCAACGCTCTTAGGCCAGCGCAGAGTGGACATGTGCGGGGCAAAGTTGTAAATGTAATTGGCCATCCAGGGGCCCTGCATTTCCATAACTTCCTGTCCGGCCAAAAATGGATTTTCGGGTGAATCGAAGTTTCCCTCGCCCGACTGAAAGCTGTTAATGGCCTGTGGGCCGAGCCATTGGGAATATTTTCGAATCCATTGAAAAGATCGGACCACGGCGGGGCTGGTGAGCGTGAACTTATGCGTTTGGGCGTTCCACACATGCCCGCCAAACCACATCCATAAATCACCGAGGTACCAACTGGTCATGGGAACAAAGCCGGCCTGTAAGATATGTCCACTGGGAGAGATAATTGTCAGGGCGTGGGCGTAGCGGTCCAACTCTTTGAGCGTGCGCGGCGGGCGGTTTGGGTTAAGGCCCGCGGCACGAAGCCGTGCGGCATCGCCTTGAAAAATGGCCTTGTTGTAAAGCAGGGCCACGGCGGCCGGGGTGCTCACGAGGGCATACAAATGACCATGATAATGGCATCCGCGCCAGTAAACGGGCAGGTAGCTTGCGGCGGTAATGCCATAGGATTTTGCCATGGCTCCCAAGCGCTTCAGGCAGCCAAGGGCGGCAAACTGGCAAAGCGTTTCGTTCCAGAGGCCGGCGATATCGGGTGGGACGCCGGCGGCAATGGCGGTTAAGGTTTTTTGATCTATGGAACTGGTGGAAATATAGCGCACAAAAATATGGTCGCGGCGGCCGACGGTAGAGTTGAAATCATTCACGATTTCGGCCATCTGGTGGCCTTCGGTGCCATTCCATTTTTCCCAGTATTCCACGACGGTTGTATGCGGCGGCGCTTTGACGACGCCCCGAGGGCCAAAAGCAAGCACCAGGGCGGCGGCTAGAGCCATGCTGATGGAGACGGCCATGCGGAGATAACGCCGCCACCGGCGTTTTTGGCCGCTGCGGGTCGGCGCGCCGGCATCAAGTTGACCGGCGATAATCGGCTTGGGATGCTTTAGGTGGCGGGTCAAAGCAAAGGCTCCTGAACACGTAAGGCTATCTGGGGAATATTGCCTCTGGTTGGTTGGGGCCAGAGGGCTTGAACTTCTTGGCTTTCGACTCTTACGGTGCGCCTCGTTGGGTTAACGCCTCTGTTTCCATGAATTGTAGCATGTGGCGGTGCGCATGCCAGCAAATTTCAGCCTCAGGAGTCTGTCCAAGTAATCGCCGGGTTGCGACGGCATGATTTTTGGCACGCCTCAAGTAGCGGTGACGATGGCGTACCTGACACAGATGGTACTCCGAGGAGCCGCGCCGCAGAGGAGTGC
>JBMFVX010000131.1:0-8727 GCA_049965775.1 Phycisphaerae bacterium | reverse complement strand
CCATGACTTCCACGGCGACTGGAACTATACGATCACGCCACGTCAACCGTAGCGGTTATTTGTTTACGCGCCCTTATGATGCTCGACGCCGATGTCGCCGCCGCCAGCCCTTCGAGTGTTTATCGTGTGCTCAAAGACGCCGGCAGAATCAACCGATTCAACGGCAAACCTTCCAAAAAGGGTACCGGCTTCACCCAGCCGCTGACACCCAACGAGCATTGGCATACCGATGTGTCTTATATCAATATCGCGGGAACCTTTTATTACCTCTGCAGCGTCCTCGATGGCTACAGCAGAGCCATTATTCACTGGGATATTCAAGAATCCATGACCGAGGGCCAAATCGAACTCATCCTCCAGAAAGCCAGAGAACGATTCCCCAATACAACACCACGCATCATCTCCGACAACGGGCCGCAATTTATCGCCAAAGACTTCAAGCAGTTTATTCGCCTCGCCGGCATGACCCATGTGCGAACCAGCCCCTTTTACCCCCAGAGCAACGGCAAGATCGAACGCTGGCACAAAAGCCTCAAGCAGGAGTGCATCCGCCCCAAAACACCCCTCAACATCCAAGATGCCCAACGCATGACCGGCGACTATGTACGCCATTACAATACCGTACGACTCCACAGCGCCATCGGCTATATAACACCCAACGACAAGCTCGCAGGACGCGAAACGCATATATTCGAGCAGCGAGACCAAAAACTCGCCGAGGCACGAGAACTTCGCCGTTTGCAGCGGCAGAAGCAACGACCGGCCATACCCGCCGGCCATGGCGAACAAGACCTTTTACGCGAGAAACGCGAATCGGCCTTACCGCAGACTTGCCCGGAGCAACGATGAATTGCATAATAACCACAGCCGATCAAACGGAAGCGAGCAATGGAGGCGTCCAACTCGCCAGGGATCGTCGGCTGCGAATGCGACGAATAAGCGCCACGGCCGGCGGCACAACGCCCCCGGCCACTCGCAGCGCACATGCTATTCAGAGCATCTCGCCCATGCCTAAAAAAACGCAACCGTCCGAACCCGACAGTACCTTAGGCGTCGGTACTGATTGTCCAATTCCGGCTGAACCAAGACAGGGGCAGCACGCCGCCCCGACGGCATCTCTGGGGACCGGCACATCTATATGTTCATCAATATGCTCCGGCATGGCACGAAGGGCTGCCGCATGGCCAACCTTGCGGCCAGGCCGCTGGCGGGGCTTGTCTTTAGGCACATTGGCTTTTACAAATGAGGGCACTACTTTGGGCTGCTGATTAAGCTTCTCCTTAATGCCCGCCAATTCTTTACGCAAGGCCATATTTTCCGCCGTCAGCTTATCCAACTGCTTGTGTTGCTGGTCGATCTTCTGATAAGCCTGATACACCTCCGGACCCATAACTTGCAGTTGTCCTTCAAGATGGGAGCACCGGGAACGATAGTGACTTAATTCATCCGTAAGCTTGTCGTATCGCTTAATAAAATAGTTGAATCGTTTGACCAGATCACGGTAGTGTGCGGCACGGACAGACCGATCTGCGGCAGCGTTTGCAGTCAGCTTGTTACGATGTATTTTTGCTTCGCCATCCATAGCGACCGCGAGCATACCAGAGCAAAGACAAATGCGCCAGCGCCATTATTGCGAATGTTTACCGCGGAGCGGTAAACAGTTACAAAGCTTTTGGCTTTGGTGACGAAGCGTAGTTCCACGCCGGCCGATTCCTGCGACACCATTTGGCCAAGCGGGCTAAGCGACTGGCGCACGGACTGCGGAAAGCGTCGCAGGTAAAGACCACCGCCATCCGCCGGCTCCAGGGCTGCAACATTGTGAAAACCTATTTCATCATGGGTCAGCATCAGGTGAATCTTTCTGTTGCGATAACTGCGATGACTCCGGCCTTGAAGTAGTTGCCATCACCGTCGGCCCGAGGTGAAAGCACAAACGCCGCTCATAAAGCCTGTGGTAACCTGTGTGCGGTCAGGCGCCACGGCGGCGGACTATGGCAGAAGCAGTGACGGCTCGATCATGATTCGCATGGCCGGCTCCTGCATATGATTTCGTCGCCAGAGAAGCTGATCTACAGCGCGCTGGCCTATGCTCATGGCCTGCAAATCTATGACGAGCGGCTTGGGATTGAGTGAAAGCAGGTAGGGCTGCTCGTTGTTGCAGGTGATAACGGCGATATCTTTCTGGGGAGCAATTGCGTGTGTCTGCAGGAGGCGATAGGTGATGGGAGCGAGCATATCGGCTTCGATCATAAGTGCTGTGGGACGCGGCTTTTGGGCGGCGAGACGCGCGATGAGTCCAGCGGCCACGGTTTCGTTGGGCGAGTTGTGTTCGCTGTCGGCAATGATGAGATTTGAACTCGTGAGCATTTCGACCTGACCGCCCGCATGCAAAACAGCCCACTTAAACGCGGATGCACGAAAGCCGACATGAAACCGTGGACTACCTTCACCGGAGCCAAGGTAAGCGATGTGCCTATGGCCGGCGGCCAGCAGATAATCGGCGGCGATAAGGCCGATGCGTGAATGGTCGGGTTGCACGTGGTCGCCGCGAAATTTTTCGGGACTGCCCATGACCCAGACGGCCGGGGCTTTGCGGAGTACTTCCGGCGGGGCGCCGGTCGGTTCATCCGATCCAAAAAGAATAACGCCGTATCCTTTATTGTTATCGAGGCTATGGGAAAGAGCATCCCAATTTGTTGCCTGTTTGATGATGAGGTTGGTGTTGTTGGCAACGCAGGCCTTTTCAATACCGTCGAGTACGGAAGCAAACACCGGCGCCATGTTAAGGGTCCATTTGAGGCCTTTGTCGCCGACGATAATCAATAGAATTTGTGACAGCGGGCGGCGCGGATAGGACTGTCCTACGCGGCGGCCTCGCCGCTTTTCGGGTGGCGGCGGCACATAGCCCAACTGTTCCATCGTGCTCTGTACGAGTGCCACGGTGTCGGCTTTAACTGTTTGCGGATGGTTAATGACGCGCGAAACGGTACCCAAGCCCACGCCCGACACGCGGGCGACATCCAAGATGGTTGACTTTTCGGCCATTGATTTAAGCTCCTATGCAACTTGATTCCAAAGAGTTTCCAATAATTTTATCACATTTTTATTTGCCGTCAACTGCTTAATCAAGTATAAAATGTATCAAGAATATAAGAATGCTGTTTTGTTTCAAATTTTATAGAAAATAACTATAAGCAATACATTGCTCAAATAATGGTTATTTATAATACGCTTTTAGCCTTTGCCGCTTGTGAAATGACTTTGCTGTGTTCCTAAATGAGGTGGAAAAAGTTGAAAACGTTTTATTCTAAGTTGGTTGTGCTGGCGGTGCTATTGTGGGCCGTGGTACCGGTGATTGCGGCTCCGAAGGTGGAACATACCGCACAAATGCGCTGGTGGCAGAAGGCCCGCTTTGGCATGTTTATAACGTGGGGGCTTTACAGTGTGCCGGCTGGGTATTGGGATGGCAAACCTGTGCCAGGCTTTGGCGAGTGGATTATGAATGCCGCGCACATTGGGCGGAAGCGCTACGCTCAAATGGCTAAACAGTTCGACCCGGTGAAATTTAACGCCGCGCAGTGGGTGGCTATCGCCAAGGCGGCCGGCATGAAATACATCGTTATTACGGCCAAACATCACGAGGGCTTTTGTATGTTTCATACAAAGGCCACACGCTACAACATTGTAGATGCAACCCCGTGGCATAAGGACCCGCTGGAGCTTTTGGCCAAAGCATGCCGTCGGCAGGGCGTTCGGTTTTGCGCTTACTATTCGATTATGGATTGGCACAGTCGCGATCAGGCCGGGTGGCGCCCAAGCGCGATGCGTCCGGTGTATAACCCGACACATTTAATTGCAAGTCGCGCGGCGGCCTATACGGGCTATGTTGAGCGGCAGCTTCGGGAAATTATCACGCAGTATCATCCGGGATTATTGTGGTTTGATGGTGAATGGATTGGCGGTTGGACTCCCGCGCGGGCCATGCAGGTGTACCACTACATTCGCAAACTCGACCCGACAGTGATTATCAACGATCGCCTTTGCGGCGGGGTTAAATGGGCGGACGAAAGCATCTTTCCAAAGGTTCGGCAGCCGGCCGGGGACTATATTACGCCGGAACAGCATATACCTCCCGGTGGTCTACCCGGGTACTGGGAAACGTGCATGACCATCAACAACACATGGGGCTACAAGCGGGGTGATCATACCTACAAGTCTGTACGCACGTTGCTTGTCAATTTAATCCACTGCGCCAGCGGCGGCGGAAATTACCTGCTTAATGTCGGCCCGACGGGAAGCGGAACCATTCCCAAGGGTGAGGTTCGCCGTCTGCTGGCCATGGGCCGATGGCTCAAGACAAATGGAGCGGCGATTTACGGCACGCACCGGTCGCCGTTTGGGCAACCGCTGACCTTTGGCTATGCCACCCGCAAGAAAAACAAAATATATCTGGAAGTTACCCGATGGCCGCACCATGGAACGCTATCTGTGCCGACGGCCGGCCTGTCGGATCGCATCATTCGTGCCTATCTCCTGGTGCAACCGAAGCAAGACCTGCCGTTGCGGGTTTCTGGCAGCAAAGTCCTTGTTCATGTGCCAAACAATGCGCCCGATGCCATTGCGTCGGTGGTGGTGTTGCAGGCGGCTCAGGGCAAAGGCGGCAAGTGATTTTTGATGTCGGCAGCTAAGCCGTTGTAGTTTGGAAAGCTATTCAGTCTATTAAAGTGGAGTCAACATGACGAAGCGGAAAAATTGCATGGGTTGGTTGGTTGTACTGCTGGTGCTGGGCACGGGCTTGGTGGGGGCGCATGCGTCGGCGGCTCGCGTGCGTAAACATACGGCCGATATGGGCTGGTGGCGCGCTGCACGTTTTGGCATGTTTATTCACTGGGGGCTTTACAGCGAAGCGGCGGGGTATTGGCATGGCAAGGCGATTGGGGGCCAAGGGCCCATGATTGAATCCATGGCGCATGTGCCCAAGCAGCAGTTTGCCCAGTTGGCTAAGTCGTTTAATCCAACTGAGTTTAGCGCGAATAAATGGGTGTCGGTTGCCAAAGCTGCGGGCATGAAGTACCTGGTCTTCACCTGTAAGCATCACGGCGGCTTTTGTATGTTCAGAACCAAGGCTACACGCTACAACGTAGTAGACGCTACGCCCTGGCATACCGACCCATGCGCTGCTTTGGTCAAGGCGTGCACACAACAAGGCATTCGCTTTTGTGCGTATTATTCGGTGATGGATTGGCATACGCCTTACCAGATGCCCGTGGTGGCCAACCTGCGGCATCCGACCTATGTGCCGATGAAGTTTACTCCGGGTGGGCAAGGTAAATATCTTCAATACATGCAAACACAACTGGGCGAAATTATCACGCAGTATCATCCATCTTTGATCTGGTTTGATGACAGCAGTTGGGGCCTCTATGGATGGAACCGGCACGATGCGCGAACCATTTTTGACTTTGTCCGAAGGCTTGATCCGACCGTGATTATGAACAATCGGCTGGAAAAGTGGTCAAAGTTCCGCGGCTATGGCGACTACCGCACTCCGGAGGGATATGTACCCAGGGGCGGCCTTCGAGAAGCCTGGGAAACATGCATGACCATGAATGATACATGGGGCTATAAACGGGGCGATCATAACTATAAAACGGTCGCAACACTGCTCAAAAATTTAATTAAGGGCGCCAGCGGAGGAGGTAACTTTCTGCTGGATGTAGGACCCACGGGCAAAGGTGTGATACCTCAGCCGCAGGTTCAACGGTTGCTGGCCATCGGACATTGGCTCAAGACCAATGGAGATGCGATCTACAATACGCATCGTTCGCCATTTGGCGAGCCGCTGATGTTTGGATACGCCACCTGCAAGCCTGGCCTTATTTATCTTGAGGTAACGAGATGGCCTCATGACGGCAAACTGCTGGTGCCTCCGGTGCGGCACGTCACCAAAGCGTGGCTGCTGGCTGAGCCGTCAAAACCGCTGCACTTTAATTCGTCATCGGACGGGGTGATTGTTGAAGTGCCTGCACACGCACCCGACAAAATTGCCTCGGTGGTGGTGTTGCGGGTGGCCGGGCAGTAAACATAGCGAGCATGGCGACCATTGCAAACAATGTGATTGTGCAAGGCTTGTACTTATGAGTCATCGAGATAAAAAGCTGCAACATTCGAGCAAACCCGTGCGGCGACACGCAACGGATAAAGATTCTGCGGCAGCTCGGCGGCCGAATGTGATATTCATTATAGCCGACGACCTGACAGCGCATGCGGTTGGGGCGCTGGGCAATCGGGAAGTGCGCACAGAGCATTTAGACAAGCTTGCGGCGGCGGGTTGCAGCTTCCGTCAATGCTTTCATCAAGGGTCATGGACGCCGGCGGTTTGCATTGCCAGCCGCACTATGCTGTTTACGGGCCTATCGGCGTTCAGAGCGCAGCAACAGGCGGAGACGGCATTGCTGTGGCCGGCGGCAATGGCTGCGGCGGGCTATCACACCCATAGCATAGGAAAGTGGCATTTATCGCGGCGAAATTTGCGCCGTGGTTTCAAAACGCTCGGGCTTACCTCATGTGGCGGCATGTTTGACTCTACAGACACCCAGGGGAAAGCATATGATCGGCCGTCGCCGGGCAACAATTGGAAGCCTTGGGACACCTCACAAAAGGGGCATTGGCTGCGTCTGAAAGACTGGAAAGCTGACGCCACGGATCGCGTGGTTCATTCGGCTGAATTGTGGGCGGATGAAGCGGTGCAATTTATCAATAGTCGGGCGGAATGCACCGAGCCGTTCTTTTTGCATGTGGGGTTTCATTTGCCTCATGATCCGCGGCAGTCACCTCGTAAAATTGTTGAGAGCTATCCGCCGGAAAGCATTGCAATTCCGCCGAATTATGTGCCTTGCCATCCATTCGATCAGGGCGATTATGACATTCGCGATGAATTGCTGGCGCCCTTCCCGCGGACACCGGAGGCCGTGCGACTGCACCGTGCGGAATATTATGCCGCTGTGACCATGTTGGATAGGCAGATAGGTCGCCTGCTTGCGGCGCTTGAGGCCACCGGTCAAGCTCAAAACACGCTGGTTGTGGTCACGTCCGATCATGGGTTGGCGGTTGGCGAGCATGGTTTAATGGGCAAGCAGAATTTGTATGACTGCAGCATAAGGGTGCCCCTGATTTTACGTGGGCCTGGCGTGCGGCGCGGCTGTACGGTTGACGCGCAGGTGTATCAGCACAGTTTATTTGCAACCGTGTGCGAATTAACCTGCGTCACAACAAGCCCCACGCTGGAGTTCAGAAGCCTGCTGCCTTTGATGCGCAGCAGCGCAGTTGCGGGTGAAAATGCAATTTTTGGATTTTACCGGCATTTTCAACGATCGTTGCGCACCCGCGAGCATAAGCTCATTGTTTATCCGCACGTCGGTGTTGTACAGTTATTTGACCTGCAGGCAGACCCTTGGGAAACCGCAAACTTGGCTTATGCGCCGAACCAAGCGGTTCGGCGGCGAAGGCTGCTCGATGAGCTTGTGCGGCAACAGCGGCGGTTTGGGGATGGGTTGTCTTTGGCGGCATGCAAATAAGCAGGAGCGCAGTTGAAAAATCTTCAAGCTATATTTCGCACGCCCGATGGGAGAAGTTGCGCTTTCACTTTTATGCTGATCTGCTGCCTGTTTGGGCTTTCCGGCGCATTCAGCGGAATGATTGACGTACTTAACAAACACTTTCAGGCGTCGCTTAAAATTTCGCATGCCGAATCGGCCCTTGTGCAGGCGGCGTGGTATGGTTCGTATTTCATGCTGGCTATGCCCGCGGGTTGGCTGGCAGCGAAGCGCGGTTACCGCACGGGAATTGTCGCGGGGCTATTATTGGCGGCGATTGGTTGCCTGATATTTGTGCCGGCGGTTGGACTGCGGGCTTCGTATGCTGTGGTGTTTGCCGGGTTTTTACTGGCGCTGTTTATTGTGGGCAGCGGAATGACATTTTTGGCAACCATTTCAAACCCCTATACAACGGTATTAGGCTCGCCTGAAGCGGCAGTTTTTAGAATTAACCTCGCACAAACCTGCGATGCCATTGGGTGGATGATTGGGCCGATCGTGATGGGATCCTATGTGATGTCAAAAACCGGCGCTGCCAACACGAGCAACAGCCAAATATATTTGCCCTATCTTGTTTTGGCGGGCATCGTGGCCGTGCTCATGCTGGTTTTTATGTTGGCGCCGGTACCGGACATTCAGGCCCCGGACGAGCATGAGAATCAACGCGATTCTGCGGTGCAGCCGCTGTTTAAGGAGCGGCACTTTATCTGCGCGGTGGGAGTACAGGTGCTTTACGTGGCTGCGCAGACGGGTATTTTCGGCTTTTTTATCAATGATGTTAAAGACCCCGGCAGTTCCCCTGCGATTCCAATCTGGGCGCTGCATTGGGTGCCCATGGATATGCGCTACACACAGGGCCATGGGTGGTTTATTACCGAGTATGGCGCAAGCATGATGCTCTCCGCTGCTTTTGGGCTTTTCACTTTCGGGCGGTTGTGCGGCAGCGTAGTCCTTAAGTTTTTGGCGGCGCACCGGGTGCTGGGCGCCTATGCGGTAATTAATATAGGGCTGATGGCATTGGTGATGCTGAAGCTACGGTGGTTGTCGGTTATAGCGCTAACCCAACTTTCGCACTTCGGCCCCAAAAACCGCATTATCTTGCAAATAAGGCCGAAAGTTTCCACCACAAACC
>JBMFVX010000130.1:0-8737 GCA_049965775.1 Phycisphaerae bacterium | reverse complement strand
ATCCTGATCCACCGTCCATGGTGGATCATCCAGCCTCAATTATAGCAAATCTTGCCCGCGAAAAGTGTCACGCACCCGGAAGATTATCAGGGCATTACCCTTAAAGAGGCGCATCGTATCGGCTCCGATGCAGCATGGCGAAGCAATTGCAAACGCTACCGTTCCAGCCCCGTACCAGGGCTAGTGCTCTGTCACAACATAATTTTAGGGTTGAGGTAGGAACCCCGGCGTCTCCAGGTATGCCTTTCGAGAGGCAATCATCCTAAAATATTGCTGTGACAGAGCACTAGAGGCCTTACGCGGGCGCTGGCTGTTGCAGCGGGTTTATGTTCCAATATCAGGCGGCCGGCGGGAAGATCGCGGGCGTAGAGTACACGGGTATGAACAATCATGGCGCAAGACCGGCAACAACTGCTCGCAAACGTATCAAGCGTGGTGGTAAAAGTAGGCACCCAGGCGCTATGCGATGCGGCGGGGCGGCTCGACACGAGCATTATTGATGGTTTGGCGTCCGATATTGCAGTGCTGCAGCACGAGCGCGGCATAAAGGTGGCGCTGGTATCGAGCGGAGCTATCGGGGCCGGCGTGGCCAAGATGAACCTGCCCAAACGCCCGCGTGACCTGCCCATGCTGCAGGCCACCGCGGCGGTCGGCCAAAGCCTGCTGATGAATATGTTTGCGGCGGCTTTTGGTGTGCACAACCTGCATGCGGGCCAAATACTGGTCACCCGCGACGATTTTGAAAACCGCCTGCGCTATCTGAATTTGCGCAATTGCATTCATGCCCTGCAAGCCTGCTCCGCAGTGCCCATCATTAATGAAAATGATGCGGTCTCGGTGGATGAAATAAGGTTTGGCGACAACGATCTGATTGCGGCTCACGTTACCAACCTCATCCGGGCCGACTTGCTGGTGCTGCTGTCGGTGGTAGACGGCCTGCTTGACGAGAGCGGCAAGGTGCGCGAAGTGGTGAATGAAATGGATTCGCAGGTGATGCAACTGGTGCGGCCGGAAAAAAGCGCCCGCGGTTCCGGCGGCATGAGCGGCAAACTGATAGCAGCCGGAACTGTCAAAACCGCCGGCGAACCAGTCATTATCGCCAATGGCAAATCGCCGGGCATTTTGCGTCGCGTGCTTGCCGGCGAGCCGGTGGGTACGCTGATTGTTCCGCCGGCGAGGCGGCTTTCGTCGCGCAGCCGCTGGATAGGCCTTACCGCCCGCGAGCGGGGCAGCATTGTTGTGGATGCCGGCTGCGCCGCGGCGCTGCGCGATAACAAGTCGCTGTTGGCGAGCGGCATCATCCGCGTCGGCGGCGATTTTGAACCTGGCGACCCGGTTGTTATTGTTGATGAAGCCGGGCAAACCGTGGCCCGCGGGCTAAGCAACTACAGCCGCGAAGATGTGGAAAAAATAAAGGGCCATAAGAGCCGCGATTTTGCCGCGCTGCTGGCGTCCGAGAATTACTATGATGAAGTGGTTCACCGCGACGATTTGGTCATTTATGCATGATTTTGAGGGCAATCAGGGGTAAAAAACGGTTATAGGCGGTCATATCCGCTGCGGCCCGGCAGCCACAAGCCGAAAACCCATTTCACCGGTGGCAACGTATAGGTGTAGACAGGAGCGGGTGAAACAGTGGTCACCAGCAACGCTGGACATTATGGTTCTGGTGGTGAGGCAATTGCAATGCCCTCACCACCTAAAAACGCCTTTGAGGCGCTGCGTATGCATGGGCCTTGGCTGCGCGCGGTGGCTATTGCCCGGCTCAAGACCACCGACGGCGCCGACGATGTCATGCAGGATGTTGCCGCCGCCGCCATGCGGAACTGGTCAACCCTGCAAAGCGTTCACAGTGCCCGCCCCTGGCTTTATAAGCTGACCGTGCGGGCGGCGCTGATGCACCGGCGCAGTTTGGGCAGGGCACGGCGGCGTGTGCAGGAGGCCGCAGACTTAACGCGTGCCCGTGGGGCCAGTCGCGGGGCCGCGGCTTTTGCCAACCCCCTCGATGCTCTGCTGGCCTCCGAACGCAGCGAACACCTGCGGCAGGCCATGGCAAGGCTTCCGGCTCGTGATGCCGAGCTGCTTATGATGAAGCATGTGGATGACTGCTCCTATCGCGAAATAGCCGAGCGGTTGGGTGTGACGTCGGCCGTCGTGGAAATGCGGCTATTTAGAATTCGCCAGAAGTTGCGTGCGATGCTTACCGAAAAAGCCGCGCCCTAACTAAAAAATCAGAGCACGCCTGCGGGCATAGGAGACTTGATCATGAAAAAAAACACCGCCGAGCAATATGAACCGCTTCCGCCGGACGCCCGGTTTGAAGCTGAACTCGACCTGCTTGTGGATGATGAATTGTCTGAAGATCGCCGCACGTCGCTGCTGCGCCGTATAGATCAGAGTCTGGCCAATTGGCGGCTGCTGGGACTTCGATTTCTTGAACGTCAGGTGGAACGCCGCGCCTCTCGCATGATGCTAGCGCAGGCGGCCGAACGGCCAGTGCGTATCGGCAAAGCACCAAGCCCGCACCAAGGCGGTATGGCCTGGCTTCGTATGGCGGCGGCTCTGGTGCTTACCGCCGGGCTTTTTGGCATAAGCGGCGCGATGTGGGGGCTCCATCGCCAGGCCTCGGCGCAAATGGCCAGCCGTGTCGGGGTGCCCATCGGCGGCCAAACCGCTTTGGGTCCAAAGACCCAGCCGGCCAGCACCCCCATTGAATTTCTGCCGGGGCCGCTACCTCCTGAACTTCTCGGTGGAAGCGGTAATTCAGGCCTGCAGCACCTGCTGATTGTGCCGGATGGCGCCAACCGCACGGTGGCTTACCCGGTTATTCGCGATACGGCCGCCAAGGTGACGCCGGTGTATTAAAAACATCTGCTTGCTGCGGCTACGGACGTTAGCTTGGTTGCTTTTGTTGTTGCGATAAAATATGAAGCGTAATGTTGATAGTATAAGCACCATAAAGCCGGCCACTGGGCAAATTGCACGGGCGGCGCCGGTGCGCGGGGGCGCCATTGCCGCCGCTTTGATGCTCGCGGTCGTTGTGACGGCACTCATCACCAATATGCCGGTGTTGCTTGGGGCAAACGTGCCGCAAGCGTTAGCTGCCGCCAGCACCGGCAATGCCAGCCAACCCGCTGTAAAGGCGTCCGCCGATGTTGGCGTTTCGCCCAAATGGATTGGCGTTGCCGTAGAAAATGTCCCGGCCGTCGTAAGCCGTTTGCTGGGTTTGCAGAAACATCAGGGCCTGCTGGTGGTGGCGGTGGTTGCCGACAGCCCTGCAGCCCGTGGCGGCCTGAAGCCGGGCGATTTGCTGGTGTCGCTGGATGGCAAACCATTGGTGCGACGTCTCGACCTCATTGCGGACATCAACTTTACGCAGGCTGACAGTTACTGTCGGCTGGGAGTCATTCGTGCGGGTAAAGCCATGACGTTTTCGGTGCGACCATCGCGACGCCCCAGCCGCCTGCCGACGCTGGTGGTGCCGGCCGCTCTGCAAAACCCTTGGAGCGTTCAGCGGCGTTCGCAGGTTCCGGTTGGGGTTGGCCCGGCGGCCATTGGGCCTGGTGTGGTGCTGCCAATGAAGGTCACGGCTTTTAATGCAGGGGCGGTTATTCCATCGCAGCAGTGGGTGGCTCCGCAGGGCACGGTGGTGACGGTAAGCCACTGGACCGATTCGCATGGCATATTGCACTGCCAAATGACCGTTAACGGCCGCGGATATCCGCTTCGCCGCGGTAAGATCGCCTCGCTGCCAACGTCGCTGCAGCCGCTGGCCCGGCTGGTTCTGGCCCAGCAGGAGCAAATGCAGGCGGCCTCCGGCCATTTAGGTGATCACCCGACCATCACACTTCTGCAGGACCGCCTTAACATGCTCCAGGCTGAGGAGAGCCAGCTTAAAGTACGCTTGGCGGCACTGAAGCACTACCTTGCGTTGATCCAAACGGAGCGCAAGCACGATGCAAAGCTCCTTGCTCGCGATGGCGGACACCCCTAACCGGGCCGAGCGGCGATTTTACGGAATTAAGAGCACGTAAGCGTCGGCAACCCATCAAGCTAAACTTCTCAAAGACCTGCTGCACGAGCGCCTGGCGGCGAGCTTGACCGCTGCGTCCGAGAAATCTGCGGAAACTTCACCCGCATACGCGGGCGGTGATGGGCGATAATATAGTGCAATTAGCATCAAAAAAAGCGATATTCCCGGTTCCTGCGAGGCCTTGGCCGGAAGCATGCTTATTTGCGGAAAAAGCTGATAGCAGCCCCTTGCTTTGCCGATGTTCAAAGCAGCAAGCGATGGCGAAGGCCGGGTCGCATGGGTGCGACGGCCGTAGCCGTAAAAGTGGGGAAGATGAGAGTGCGGCGATGTGAGGTGCCTGCGTGCTCTCGAAAGTATTACTCATAGACGACCTTAAAATCGTGCATCAGTTGCTGCAGATCAAAATGGCATCTGAACCGATTGAATGGTACTCGGCCTTCGATGGCACGACAGGTCTGGAAGTGGCCAATAAAATAGCCATGGACCTGATACTGCTGGATGTCAACCTCCCCAACGAAGATGGCCTTGAAGTGTGCCGTAAACTCAAAAGCAACCCGGCGACCGCCGGCGTGCCGGTGATTTTTTTATCTGGTGAATCGGCCACCGATGACAAGGTCAAGGGCTTTAATCTTGGCGCGGTGGACTATATCACCAAGCCCTTTGATACCGCGGAACTTGTAGCCCGCATTCGGGTGGCGCTGCGCACCAAAGAACTTGTTGATTTGCTCTCGCAGCGTGCCCTGCTCGATGGGCTTACCAGGCTGCACAACCGTGCGTATCTTGATGAACGCCTTGCCGCTGAGGTTGCCCACGCCCTGCGCTTGAATCAAACCTTTAGTTGCGTCATGGTGGATATTGACAAGTTCAAGGCTCTGAACGACACCTACGGCCATCCATTTGGCGATCAGGTATTACGCACCATCGGCCGCATAATCAGCCAGGGTTGCCGTGCCGAAGACATCGCCTGCCGCTATGGTGGCGAGGAATTCGCGATTTTGACGCCCACGGTCGGGGCTGCCGGAGCGGCGGTACTTGCGGAACGGTTACGTCAGCAAATCGCGGCGGAGTCATTTCGTCATGAAGACACGCTGGTCAAGGTAACATGTAGTTTTGGCATCGCCGAGTTTGACCCTGCCGCGCCTCATGTACTGGTAAGCCAGGCTGATAAGGCGCTCTACCGGGCTAAGCGGGCGGGCGGCAATCGCACCCATATGTTTGATGCGAGCATTCCGGTGCCGCATGTAACATGGCCGCCGCCGCCAACGCCGCGCGAGCCAGATGGCAAAGTACTTGAAGCCAAGGCTGCGGCCCGCAAACTCATAGGCTTCAGCGACAGTTTCGAGTTAACGCCCGGATAACCTCTATTTGCCCTGCGATTGAACATTGGTAAATTCGCCATCGTGCCGAAAGCCATAAGGTTTGTCGGGCGGTTGTTTTGCATGCCAATTTATTTGCCGATGGGCGAGCCATGTGCCAGCGTGCGCGGCAGCGTGCTCTGCTTCGCGAATCGGCCCAAATAAAAAAGGAGCGCGGCGTTTGCCGCGCTCCAATATTTTTATGGGGCAAAGGCCAGCCTTGCCGGCCGGTTTTGCTTACTTGGTGCTGTAGGTAGCGCCCGTCTTCTCGCGAACAACCGCCTGGGCGGCCGCAAGCCGGGCAATGGGCACCCGGTAGGGCGAGCAGCTTACATAGTTAAGCCCGCTGCGGTGGCAGAACTCGACCGACGATGGATCGCCGCCATGTTCGCCGCAGATACCCACCTTGAGGTCCGGGCGAGTTTTGCGACCTTTCTGGATGGCCATTTCAATAAGCTGGCCGACACCGGTTTGATCCAGCGAGTTGAACGGGTCCTTGGGCAGAATTTCGAGTTCCACGTACTTGGGCACAAACGATGCCACATCGTCACGCGAGAAGCCGAACGTCATCTGTGTAAGGTCGTTGGTGCCAAAGCTGAAGAACTCCGCCTGCGTTGCAATCGCATCGGCTGTAACGGCGGCGCGCGGCAGTTCAATCATGGTGCCGACCTTGTATTCAATTTTGCGCTTGGCCTTGGCAAATACTTCCTGTGCAACGGCATGAACCCGCGGCAACAGAAATTCGAGCTCTTTAACGGTGTTGACAATCGGAATCATCACTTCCGGCAGCACCTTTACGCCCTTGGCGGCTACTTCGCAAGCAGCCATGAAAATGGCCCGCACCTGCATTTCCTGAATTTCAGGGAAGATGACCGCAAGCCGGCATCCACGGAAGCCCAACATCGGGTTGGCTTCATGCAATTCGGTGACGCGCCGTTTAATTTTGTCGAGCGGCACCTTCATTTGACGGGCCATCTCGCGCTGGTTTTTGTCTTCATGCGGGAGGAACTCGTGCAGCGGCGGGTCGAGCAGGCGAATGGTAACGGGCAGGCCGTCCATCGCTTTGAAGATGCCGACAAAATCTTTCTTCTGATAGGGCAGCAGCTTTTTAAGCGCTGCGCGGCGATCTTTTTCATTTTCGGCCAGAATCATCTCGCGCATCGCCACAATGCGGTCGCCTTCAAAAAACATGTGCTCGGTGCGGCACAGGCCAATGCCCTGGGCGCCAAACTCCCGGGCCACGCGGGCATCGTTGGGCGTGTCGGCGTTGGTGCGAACGGCGAGTTTGCGGGTGGCGTCGGCCCATTGCATAAGGGTCGAAAAATCGCCCGAAACCGCAGGCTTAACCGTGGGCACCGCCCCGGCATAAACAATGCCGGTGCTGCCATCAAGAGAAATGACATCTTTGCGGCCGAACTTACGCGTCTTGCCATCCGCCGAGCGAACGGTTACCAGGCCCGCTTTGGCGTCAATATTCAGTTCGCCGCAGCCTGCCACGCAGGGCTTGCCCATGCCGCGAGCGACGACGGCCGCGTGGCTGGTCATGCCGCCGGTGCTTGTGAGAATGCCCGTGGCGGTTTGCATGCCGCCGATGTCTTCGGGCGAGGTTTCTTTGCGCACCAGAATGACCTTTTCGCCGGCGGCGTGCCGCGTCTCGGCCTCTTCAGCGGTGAAGGCCAGTTTGCCGACGGCCGCGCCAGGTGACGCCGGCAGACCTTTGGCAAATGGATCGCGCTTGGCTTTGGGGTCAAACGATGGGTGCAGCAGTTGGTCTAAACTTGACGGGTCTACCCGCAATAGAGCGGTGTTTTGATCAATCAAGCCTTCTTTAACCATCTCCACCGCAATGCGCACGGCCGCCTGGGCAGTACGTTTGCCGTTGCGGGTTTGCAGCATGTAAAAGTGATTGTGCTCGACGGTAAACTCCATATCCTGCACATCGCGGAAGTGCTTTTCGAGCACATCTTTTACGCGGAGCAGCTCGGCGTAGGCCTCGGGAAGCGTATCGCCCATGCGTTCAATCGGTTGCGGCGTACGGATGCCGGCCACAACGTCTTCACCCTGGGCATTGATGAGGAACTCGCCATAAAACACGTTTTGGCCGGTGGACGGGTCGCGCGTAAAGCAAACGCCCGTGGCGCAGTCGTCGCCCATGTTGCCAAACACCATCGCCTGCACATTGACGGCGGTGCCCGCAAGCCCCGAAATTTCGTTGATGGCGCGGTACTTAATGGCCCGGTCGCTCATCCAGCTTTGGAAGACCGCCTTGACCGATTTTAAAATCTGCTCGCGGGGGTCGGTGGGGAACTTCTGCTTGGTGTGTTTTTCGTAAACCTTAAGGTAGCGGCTGCAAACGTCCTGCAGGCCCGCGATGTCGAGGTCGGTGTCGAGTTTGACCTTGCGCTTGGCTTTAACGGCTGAAAGCTCGTGCTCAAAGTGATGGTGGTCTACACCCATAACCGTATCGCCAAACATGTTGATGAGCCGCCGCCATGCATCCCAGACAAAACGCGGGTTGGCCGATTTGGCGGCCAGCGGGGCGACCATTTTTTCGGTCAGGCCGATGTTCAGAACCGTATCCATCATGCCGGGCATTGAAACGGCGGCGCCGCTGCGGCATGAAACGAGCAGGGGGTTATTCACGTCGCCAAGCTTTTTGCCCAGGGCGGCTTCGAGACGACGGATGTTTTCATCAATTTGCTCTTCGAGACCCTGCGGAAACTGCTGGCCGCTCTTGTAGTAGGCCGCGCAGCATTCGGTGGTAATGGTGAAGCCCGGAGGCACGGGCAGGCCGATGTTGGTCATTTCAGCCAGATTGGCGCCCTTGCCGCCGAGTAGAACCTTGTCTTTGGCGGAGCCTTCCGCTTTGCCATTGCCAAAGAAGTAAACGAGTTTGTCTGCCATGGGTTAAACCTCCGGTAATTTTTTCCGTCCGCACACAACAGTTGACGGGGTCAATACATCTCAACACCAGGCGGTGCCTCCCGGCGCACGCAAAGCTTAGAAGTATAAGGCAGTGGAAATGAGAGTCAAACGCGGTGGAAATTGGGGTTGTAAAAAAAAGAGCCTGCGGGTTGCCGAGATGGGCGACGGGGGCTAACCGCAGAGGGCACAGCGCGGCCCGCGGGCCGCAAGTCGGGCGACGGGAGTTATGAGTCGGGAGTACAAAGTGGCGCGTTTCTTGTTAAAAAAACAAGATGTTATAGGTGTGCTGTGCAGATGTACGCAGGGGTTTTTCGTTACGGGGCGCATGCGCGACGGGTGGCGCGCAGAGATGTTATAGGTGTGCTGTGCAGATGTACGCAGGGGTTTTTCGTTACGGGGCGCATGCGCGACGGGTGGCGCGCAG
>JBMFVX010000129.1:0-8755 GCA_049965775.1 Phycisphaerae bacterium | reverse complement strand
CCCGCCCGCACCACAACTTGGCGGCCTTCAAAAACACCCCATATCCACGCACCTTTCATCACCATCCCCGGCCCGCAGCGTCCCGTAACCAAAAACATCTGCGTACATCCGCGGCATCGGCGGTTAACCCTCGCCGCACAGCGCCCCACGTTGTTGACGCAGGACGCGGAAATCCCGATACGGCATGATGCCGATTCATCGGGAAGCCACGGAGGGCGAAATCTCCCGGCCGGCGCCGGGACAGGCCTTTGCGGGCAGGAACCAACCATCGGGATGTGGCTAAAACCATCGCGCAGCGCCCGCTATACTTTCTTGAGCCACGGAGGGCGAAATCCCGATGCGGTAAGGAACCGACTGTCGGGACACTTTCTACTATCTCCACCTACTCTCGCGGCCCGCAGGCCGCGCCGCCAAAAGGGGGCTGGGATTTACCAACCGGGTATTGTAAGATAATACCCTTAACCTGCGGCGGTTACGGGGGTGGCTACCGGGCTGACAACGCGGTTTGCCTTTGTTGGGCATACCGCACCAACCGCCGCGCCAGGTGGCACGGGCTGCCTTGCCCGCGCTGCAGGCTTTGTTGTTGTTTTGAGGAAAGCTGATGGGTGTTCCAATTTCGCAAATGTGGACCGTGGCAACCTATGTTCTTGCGCAGAAACTGCGCGGCCGCAAGCGCTATCCCCTCGTGCTGATGCTTGAACCCTTGTTTCGCTGCAACCTGGCCTGTGCCGGCTGCGGCAAAATTCAATACCCGGCTCACATTCTTAAGCAACAACTCACCCCCGAACAGTGCTTTAAGGCGGTGGATGAATGCGGTGCCCCCATGGTGAGCATACCCGGCGGCGAGCCGCTGCTGCATCCCCAAATTAAAGAAATCGTCGAAGGCCTCGTTGCCCGTAAAAAATACATTTACCTGTGCACCAACGCCCTGCTTCTTAAAGAAAAGATTGACCTGTTTACCCCATCCAAATACCTCACCTTCAGCGTGCATATGGATGGTGAACGCGAACACCACGATTTTTCGGTATGCCGCGAAGGGGGCTTCGACATTGCCATTGCGGGCGTTAAAGAGGCCGTGAAGCGCGGGTTTCGCGTCACCACCAACACCACGCTTTTTGATGGCGCCGACCCCGTAAGCGTGCGACGCTTCTTCGATCAAATGATGGAACTGGGCGTTGAAGGCATGATGCTCTCGCCCGGCTACAGCTACGAAAAAGCGCCTGATCAGCAGCACTTTCTGGGCAAGGCGAAAACCCGCAAGCTCTTTTCGCTTATTTTGAGCAACCGCAACAAAAAGTGGCACTTTAACCAAAGCCCGCTCTTTCTTGAGTTTTTAATGGGCCGCCGCTCCTACGAATGTACTCCGTGGGGCATGCCCACCTACAACATTTTTGGCTGGCAAAAACCGTGCTACCTGCTTCAGGACGGCTACGCCGACACCTTCGCAGAACTGCTTCAAAGCACCCAATGGCAAAACTACGGGGCCGAGTCCGGAAACCCCAAATGCGCCAACTGTATGGTGCACAGCGGCTACGAAGCCAGCGCCGTCAATGACACGTTCAGTTCCATTCGCGGCCTGCTCGCCACGGCTCGGGCTACCTTGTTCGGCGGTTCGTATGCCAACCCCTCGGCCCTGGAAGAGCTGCAAACTTCCGCCGGCCCGGCGGGCAGGTCAGACCACGGCCCGGTGGTGCCGCTTAAAGTTTCGGCCACGCCCATACAACAACGTGAAAAGGTGAGTGTTTAACCATGACCAGCGTTTCTGAATCTCAACCCCCTGCAGCCGCCGAACCACCGGTTGAACAGCCAGCCCCGGCCGCTCCGCAGGAACAACTTGAAGGCGTCGTTGCCAAGCCGGGCACGGAGGCCGATTTGCGCCATGCCATCGAACAGGCGTTTGGCTATCGCGGCGACATGACGGTAATAACCACCGATGGCCGCAAAATAGAAGGCTATATTTTCGACCGCTTCGCGGAGAGTGCTTCGCTAGAGCAGTGCTACCTCCGCCTGATGCCGCCGAATGGCCAGGACCGCATTCGGCTGGCCTACAGCGACATTGCGGAACTGCACTTTACCGGCCGCGATGCGGCGGCAGGCAAGAGTTTTCAAACTTGGATTAAAAAATATAATGAAAAGAAGGCCGCCGGCGAAAAAAACATCCGGCTAGAACCAGAGCCGCTCTGAAGCGACTCGAGCCGCTTCGGGCCAGCCCCGCAACAGGCTAAACAGCCCTTGAGCGGTTGGGGCATTAAATAGCGCGGCGGCGGCCGGCCGAACATCAGCCGGCAGGCCGCACCAACCATTAACCCGACGTACCATGTGGAGTTGTCATGCAACTTACTGATATTCTCCAACCCGCAGCCATCAAGGTGCCGCTTGAGGCCACCGACAAAAAGGCGGCCATTGCGGAACTTGTCAACCTGCTTGCGCAAACGGGCAAAATTAAAGACCCCGCGGCCGTATTGGCCGGCGTACTTGAACGCGAAGCCACCCGAACCACCGGCGTGGGCCACGGGTTGGCGATTCCGCACAGCAAATGCGCCGGCATCAGCAACCTGATGATGGCCATCGGCAAACCCGCGCCCCCCATTGATTTTCAATCTATTGATGGCCGGCCCGTGTTTGTAATTGCTCTGCTCATAAGCCCACCCGACCAAACCGGCAATCACATTCAGGCACTCGCCCGCTTAAGCCGCCTCATGACCGACGAAACCTTTCGCTCTACGCTTAAATCAGCCAAAACCAGCGCGGAAGTTTACGATGCCATCGTTGCGCAGGAGAGCGCTTCGCCGCCACCTGCTGCCACCAAATAACCCCCATCGCGGCAGCGTACCGCGACCCAAGCGCTGCGCCCCCGGCCTCTACTCTCTACTATCTCTATCTACTCTCTCGCGGCCCACGGGCCGCGGCTCACGATGGCAATTCGAAGTTCCACACCCAGGGCACTGGCAATGCAATTTACGGTATTGAGCGTGGGGTTGGCATGAGCATCACTCTCCAAACGCGATAGGCGGGCGCGATCAATACCACTGCGGCGACTCAGCTCCATCAGGCTTAAACCGCGCCGTGTCCGTACCGCCTTGAGCTTTTGAAGCGTCTGTTGGAGGTGATCATGTGCCTCTATAACCGCCCGCCCACGGGCCTTAATCGCCGATTCTTCCCCGGCAACCTCCGCAAGCAGCATCTGATGCCGCCTGCGCTCCGCCGCGGTAAGACGGCGATGAATCCGACGACGTATTTCCGGCATGTTTAAGCCTCCAAATCAAATGCGGTAACCGGCAGCACAGTCACACGATCCACTTGCTCGTAAACCACAGCAAGATTGCGGCCCTCTCTCGTCCGGCCAAACGCAATGCAGCGGCCACTCGAGCGACTGCGCTCTACCTTCGCCGGATGCATCGGCACCTCTTCCGCCTCATCGGGCATCACCCCATGCTCGGCAAGATGTATGACATAGCCGCCCGGCCCGTCATCCCAAATAATATCGAACCACGGCAAGTTCCAGCCCCCAATGCGTGACTTATTTTACACATGCCCCCATATGCAAGTCAATGCAACGGTTAGCGGCCGCGCCCCATCCCAAGCGCGGCGACCCCGGCCTCTACTCGCTACTATCTTTATCTATTCTTTCGGCGCAGCCGCACCCGCCCATCGGTACTGCTGCAATAACTGCCGGATCATTTCAAGCGAATGGGCATTAACTTTTTTGGCCGCCAGCAGGTAGGCTGCAAGCTGTGGATGCTCGCGGGCATGAATTTGCCGCAGCAGCACAGCGTCAATCTGCACGGTATTGTCAAAATCAAGATACATGTAAATAAGATAAAAGTGCTGAAAAACCGCGGAATTACCGTGCAGCAGCACATCGCCATCGGCGCTTTCCTGGGCGCGTTCGGCGGCAGCCAATGGCCCCGCCCCCGGCTTGATCGCCAGGCTTATGTGATGCCGACTGGCCCACGTTTTTAATTGCCCCAGCAGTTTGCCCTGCGACGCATTCATGTAGGCGTTGAATTTGGCCACCGGCCCCGCAAGCCCCTTAAAATCTGCCAGAAAGGCCAGCTTTGTTTTGTCGCTATGCCCCTTGGCCAGGTACGCCAACGCAGCACGCACCCCCGGCTCCAATGGCGTCCAGCCAGGGCGAAGAGGCGCTACCGCCCGTGGCTGCTGGCTGCACCCGCCCACCCCTACAACCATCGCCAGCACCAATATTTTTAGCCAATGTCGCATGACAACACCCCAAAAAAGTCCGCCGCTCGCAAACCAACCCAATCGCCCGCAACCACCCAACAATGTTTTACCACGAAGCGGCAGCGGTTATTTGAAAACACAGACCTGAATAGTATACGGCACTGGGTCATAATCAACGCATTTGCTGCAGCACTGCGACGTAAACGGGCACCCCGGCAGCACTATCGCTGGCCGGGGCGAACCACGAAGGCTCGACTGGGCGGCTTAACCGCGTGGCTCGTTATCGGGCGACGTTCAATTTTGCTTCAAATATTGGCTGCGTGCAGTGTATACAGCGCAAACGGTAACGGCCACGTCATAGCGCCGCGCTGCGTCAGGCGCCAACTCTGATCGGGACAGGAAAGGACGCCGGACGTTTACCAATAACTGCAATCCGCGCGCCGCCCGAAAAATTGGCAGATTCGTTTCTTCGTGCCTTCACGCTGCTGGTCCGAGATAATCTCTTTCGGCCATCTGCAAGCGCTATCGGGGTTAACCCCGTCGCGCAGCGCCTCATGCAGGCAAAGATGCCTGCACCACAAACTCTCACCTTATGCCGGTTGCAAATGCTCCCGTGCTCGCAGCCTGCGGGCCGCGGCTCGCATTCCCCCACTCCCTTGGCTATACTCAAGTTGTTTTATATGAGGCTGTTTCCATGCACTCCTATACGGCTGTAGTCGAGCACGACCGCGACACCAACCTTTACGTCGGCTTTGTGCCGGGCCTTCCCGGCGCTCACTCGCAGGGTGCCACGCTCGACGAACTGCAACAAAACCTGCGAGAGGTGCTGACCATGCTGCTCGAGGACGGCTGCGCCGAACCGCAAACTGATTTCGTCGGCACGCAGGCCATTCAGGTAGATTAACAATGCCAAAGCCTCCCATCCTCAAACCGCGTGAGGCTATCGCCCTTCTGCAAAAACTCGGCTTTACTATTGTGCGCCAGCGCGGATCACACATCCAATTTCGTCATCCAGACGGCCGCTGCACCACGGTGCCTAACCACGCGGGACGCGACCTCGCCCCCACACTGCTCCGCCAGATAGCCAAGGACATCGGCATGACCTGGCAGGAATTCACCAGCCAAGACTAACCCCACACCAGCCGCCCCACGCGCAACATCCCCGCAGCGACCGCGCCCACAAGCGTAACGCCGTTGAGGCAGGGATGCCGAAATCTCCCGGCGCTAGCCGGGACAGGCCTCTGCGGGTTGGAGCTAATTATCGGGACTCTCCTGCGCTCGGCTGCACCGCGCTGCAGTTCTCCAGCCAAATATCCCGCCAAAAGCGACGCGACAGCGATCGACATTTAATGCGCTTCATCAACCGCATCGGTCGCGGGTTCTTCGGCTGGCGGCAATGCGCCGGCGCGCTGCGAATCGCGATAGGCATCCCATTGGTCGCGCGTCATCAGCACTTCGCTGGCCTGGCTGCCTTTGTACTCGCCCACAATACCCATGGCCCGCATTTGCTCCATAATGCGGCTGGCACGCGAATAGCCTATCGTAAGGTGCCGCTGCAGCAGGCTTACCGAGCCGCGCTGCGTTTCGAGAATAACCTCCACGGCCTTGTCAAAAAGCTCGTCCTTTTCAGCCTCGGCCAGCCCCTTGGGGGCGCCGAGTTGCATAAGTTCAGGGTGATATTCCGGCTGGGCAATGTCGCTTAAGAAGCGGCACACTTTTTTGATTTCTTCATCCGATACAAAGGCCCCCTGCCCACGCAGCAGCGAGCCGCCGCTGGGCCGCAGCATCAGCAAGTCGCCCTGGCCCAGCAGCAGTTCGCCGCCCGACTGGTCCAGCATAATGCGTGAGTCAATGCGCGAACGCACCTGAAAGCAAATGCGCCCCGGCATGTTTGATTTAATCAGACCGGTTACAACCTGCGCCTCGGGTCGCTGCGTGGCCAGCAGCAGGTGAATGCCCACCGCCCGCGCCTTTTGGGCGATGCGCACAATATGCCCTTCAACTTCTTTGCTGGTCATCATCAAATCGGCCAGTTCATCAATGATGATCACAATGTACGGCATGTGGTACAGCAGGCGGGCCTCTTCATCGGGTGTGGCGGGCTTGAACGCTTCGATAATTTGCTCGCGCGAGAGTTTGTTAAACTGCTTGATGTGCCGCACGCCGGCCTCGGCAAGAATTTGGTAGCGCTCATCCATTTTTTCGGTGGCCCATTCGAGCACGCCTTCGGCCTTGGCCATGTCGTCAATAATGGGAGCCATCAGGTGTGGAATCTGCTTGTAATCCTGCATTTCGACCATTTTAGGGTCTACCATAATCAGTTTGACGTGGTCGGGCCGCTGGGTAAGCAGCATGGTCATGATGATGGAGTTTATGCACACCGACTTGCCCGACCCCGTGGTGCCGGCAATAAGCAGGTGCGGCATTGCGGCAAGGTCTTCAATAAGCGGGTTGCCGGAGGCATCTTTACCGAGGCACATGGGCAGGGCCATTTTATTGATGCGGTCGTGGCCAAGCTGCATCAACTCGCGCAGCCGCACCTTTTCTTTGTCGGTATTGGGCGCTTCAATGCCCATGGTGGATTTGCCGGGAATGTTATCAATAATGCGTACCGGCGGACTCATAAGCGAGCGGGCAATGTCTTTGTGCAAGGCCGCCACCTGCGAACTTTTAATGCCGGGGGCAAGTTCCAGTTCGTAAAGCGTAACAACAGGGCCGGTGTCTATGGCTACCACTTTGGCGTCTATGCCGAAGCTGGTAAGGCACGCCTCAAGCACGCGGGCTTTTTCGCGGACGACATCTTCCTGCCCATCGTTGACCACCGGCTCGGCTTCATCAAGCAGCTCGAGGCCGGGCAATCGGTAATTGCCAAGGTCCTGCTTTTGGGGCGATGGCGCCTTAAAGGGCAGCATGGGTTCAATGGCCGGCAGTCGCGGCTTGCGAACAATAGGCTCGGCGCGCTTTGCGGGTGCGGGTATGGGTGCGGGGCTGCTTTCAGCCGGGGTTGCATCCTGTGGCTTGGCAGCCGAGGCGTCGTCAACGACTGGGCTTGCGGCTTCGGGGTTGGCGCGAATGCGACTGGCGGCTTTGCGACCGGCAGCGGCCCCGGCGGGCCGAGGCGAAGGCTTAAAGATTTTCTCCGCCAACGTTTTGAACGCTCCAGCCAGGCCGCCGCCAACAGCCACAGCCGCGCCGCCTGCGACATCCACCACCTGCTCGGCAGGCATCTTCTTCCAGCCGCGGGCAATCAACCCCGGCAACGCCAGCACGATTTCATCTACCGCCAGCAGCAGGCCCACAACCAGGCCGAGCGCCAAAATGAGCGCTGCGCCCAGGTAATTAAACTCGCGTTTTAAAAAGTGGCCGATGGCAGCGCCGAGCAAGCCGCCGGCCCCGGCAGGCAGGTCGCGACCAAAGTTAATCAGGCTGGTCATGCCGCTAACCACCACCACCAAAATAGCCCCGCCAATGAGGCGTAGCGTAAGCTGGTGCACATGCCGGCCAAACGTCCAGACAATAAGCACGGCCGCCAGCATAACCAAGCCAATTAAAGCGCCGGGGCCAAACGTGTTAAAAATGAAAAAGGCAAGGTCTGCGCCTACCGGCCCGCACCAGTTGTGCACCTGGGCGCTGTGGCCATAATAAATAGGGCTGGCCGCGTTGTTGGTAGGGTCTGCAGCGCGAAAACTCACGCAGGCCAGCGTTAAAAACACCCACCCCGCCCATGCCAGGCTGATCAATATAATGCGCCAAACGTGGCCCGAATTCTTCCCTGATTTCGTCGCCATCGCAACCTCGATTTGCTGTGTTGCTCAGCCGTCCGTGGCCGAGCATGGAAGTATTGTAGCACGAAACAGCCCAAGTCAAAGCGCCAAGGGGATAGTTTGCCGGGCAATTCGTGCATTTTTTCACACATCGGCCACGACCGCCTGCCCACGCAACATGCTCTACTTACAACTTACCCATGCTCACCTGCTCTCGCGGCACAGCCGCGCTCCCTCATACGCCAACCAGCCCGCTGGCCACTCCCATGCACGCAACAGACGCCTATTATCACGCGTCTAACGGGCTGTTTTCTATTTCTTGTCGGCGTCTCCGCCCTCAACATCGGTGCATCGAGGGGACCATCCATTTCGGGGTGGATGCGTAAGCCAATCTCCGAGCAGGCCATTGGTAGTGAATGTTCTTAATAGGGTACGGAGGAATGCATTTTCCAGTGCGTTTATCTCAGCAACGGCATCGCGTATGAATTTGCTGGTAGCGTTGATTTTTTCTGCCAGCAGTTCGATCCGAGTCACGATTCGGTGCTGTTCGTTGATGGGAGGAAGGGGAATTGGGACAATGAGTAGCCGTTTGGCTTTAAGCTCGGTCTTGATCCCCCCGGGTAGATGTTGATTCAAAATTCCTCGGAAGAAATTGCTTCGCAATAACCACCAGATAAAGCGCACATCTGCTAGCCCTTCGCGTGCATAATATGCGCCGTAGTGAATGGTGGCGGCAACGTCGAGCATTCCATCGTACAGGACCTAAAGCAGTCCGTTAAGTTGCGCGCCCGTGACCGGATTTACCT
>JBMFVX010000128.1:0-8964 GCA_049965775.1 Phycisphaerae bacterium | reverse complement strand
GTCTGTAAGGAGCGAGTAACGAAGCCGGCGGCCAAAAGAACCGGCCAGATCGTACAGGTTATTTCTTTACAGGCCCTTACCCGCGTCTGCAGCACAACGTCGGCGCTGCGGATGGGTCTTGAGTTCATCCAACAACACCCGCGGCGCGTCGCTCTAGACCGCTTAACAGTTTATCCAGCCCCAGCATCTGTCACAGATAGTGACCAAGGTGCACATCACCAAAATCGCCTGCACGCTCCAGACGCAAGCCCTTGCAATCAACATCGGCAGAGTCCTGATCTCCAATGCTTCGGCAAAGAGCCCCGGCGGTTCGGGCATGCGGCCGCTCCCACGCTACGACAACTGATCCCAGCCGCTCGCCTGGGACCGTTGTAACTTGCCCAGATGCGCCACCACGCGCTTAAGCGACCCGCGCGGCGTGCGATAGGACTCAATAAGAGTCCAAAAGGATTGATTTGCAGCAAATTCGCAACCGACAGCTGCGCTCATTCCGACGATTTGAAAAGGCCTGTAGCGAACTATGTGCTGCCGCAATGGAAGGGCGGGTCATTGCAACTCCCGGGCGTAAGTAGGGCGAAAGCGTATCAATTTTATTACGCAGGTCGCTTCGCATCTGCACGAATGGCGTCTAAGCGAGCAGCAGTTTATCCGTAAGCGTGCTGCGCCATGGCTCGCCGATGGCGGTGTCGCTTATGATCAGGTCGAGGTCTTCCAGCGGACACACGCGGGCAAGGCTTTTGCGGCCGAACTTGGAACTGTCGGCCAGCAGCACGCGGCGGGCGGCCTGTTTAATGGCGAGTTTTTCGACTTCGGCCATGGCTAGATTACTGTTGTAAATATCGCCTTCAAAAATGCCGGCCACTGAAAACACCATTAAATCGGCATGTATTTCGGCAAGAGCCTGCGTCGTGATGGGGCCAACCAATACGCCTGATCGCGGGTAAAGGGTGCCGCCGAGCAGCAGAAGTTCCACGCGATCATCATTGGCGAAGCCGGCGGCGACGGTGAGGCTGTTGGTGACCACCTGCAGCGGCCGGGCGGAAATTTGCTCCACCATGTAGCGCACCGTTGAACCGCCATCAAAATATACCGTCATACCAGGCTCGACCATGGCGGCGGCGGCCTTGCCGATGAGTCGCTTCGCGTCAACTTGCTGATTCATGCGTTCATCAAGGCCGGTGAGGCCGCTGGTGCGTCCCCGAAAAATGACGCCGCCGCGGGTCGCATCCACCACGCCCTGGCCTTGCAGCGCCTCAACATCGCGGCGCACGGTAGAACTTGAAACGCCCAATTCGGCTGCCAGCGATTCCAGTGGCGCGCTATGGCGCTCCCGCAGAATATCCAGCAGTTTCTTCTGGCGTTCGACAATCAGCATGCAACATGCCTTCTCTAATGCCGGCGGCGGTGCGGCCTGATGCGGCTATTTGCCGGCAATTTTAGCCCATGTCTCATCCAACGCCCGGGCGCTGGCGGCAAGGCCTTGCAACTCTTTGGGCCAGAGTTCAGGCTCAAAAGTTGCGATCGCGCCGGCGCGGCCCACAACGGTGGGAATGCTCAGGCAAACTTTGCGAATGCCATACTGGCCGTTCATTTGGGTGGATACCGGCAAAATGCGGCGGTTATCGAGCAGCACCGCATGAATAACTTCGGCGATGCTCAGGCCGACCGCATAGCCCGCGCCACCCTTCATACGGATAACTTCAGCACCCGCCTTTTGGGTTTGCGCAAAAATATCGGTCTGCTGCTGGGGCGTAAGCAGTTTGCCCAGGGGCATTCCAGCGGCGGTTGCACTGGACCAGATCGGCGTCATGGTATCGCCATGTTCGCCGAGAATGACCGCGTCCACCTGCGTTGGCGAGAGGCCGCGAGCCTTGGCTATGAGCGAGCGAAAACGGGTGGAATCCAGAACGGTGCCCAATCCCAGCACCTGTTTGGCGGGCCAGTTGAGATATTCGATATTGAGACGGGTCAGCACATCCACCGGGTTAGAGACCACCAGAAAGATGGCGTCTTTACGCACGTTAACGGTTTTGAGCGAATCAAGTATGCCTTTGTAGAGTGATACGTTTCGATTGATAAGGTCGAGCCGGCTTTCGTCGGGCTTGCGGCGCAGACCGGCCGTAATGCAGATTAAATCGGAGTCCGCGGTGCCTTTTACATCGGTGGCGTAAATTTTTTGATCGCCCGCGATGGAGGAGCCGTGAAGCAGATCAAGCGCTTCGCCCGCGGCAAGATCCGCATTGGCGTCAATCAGGGCGATTTCACTGACCAGGCCCGCGCACTGGAGAGCAAACGCCGCATTAGAACCCACGCGGCCGCCGCCGCCGATGATGCTGACTTTCATGTGTGTTTCCTTACGTTTAATGTCATAAATAGTTCAATAACCCGCTTTCCCGCACATGCAGGGGGCGGTCATAATAAAGCTCCAATTATTTTTTGAGGCCGGCCATAATCTGGTTTGTGACCTGCTGCACCATCGCCTCAAGTTCGGCGGCATTAACCTTGTTGCTCTGTTCAACCGTGCCATCTTCGCAGGCGCAGGCGGTGCGTTGGGGGCCTTCGACGGTGGCTAGGAAGGGTTCGTTATCTGAGCCTACGCAGCCTTTGCTTGCGCACGCAAGGCGTTGATCGGGAATGCCGAACTTTTCTTTGACTTTCAGGAGTTCCACCATTTCCTGGGCGGAAAGCTGATTGACGCGTCCAAGTTGGCGCGACAATAGCAATATGCGGCAGTAGGCATCCAGAATTTCAAGCTTGTAATACGCCCCGATAAGCGAGGTGTCGAAGCAGACCGATCCATGGTTGCCCATCATCACGGTGTTGGTTTCTTTGTTGATGAGCGCCACAACCGATTCGCCAAGCTCCTTGTAGCTGGGGGTGGTGTATTTGGCCATTGGCACGCGGCCCAGAAATACTTCGGCCTCCGGGTGAATGCCTTCGGGAATGGGAATATTGGCGATGGCGAACGCTGTAGCGTGCGGCGGATGCGAATGAACCACCGATCGTACATCCGGGCGAGCCTTGTAAATTTGCAGGTGCAACAGCACTTCACTGGTGCGTTTCATTTTGTTGTGGGTGTCTATCTGTTTGCCGTCCATGTCGCACACGGTTATCTGGTCGGGCGAGAGAAACCCCTTGGACACTCCGGTGGGAGTGCACAGCACGCGATCATCGCCGATGCGTACCGAATGGTTGCCCTCGTTGCCGGCACAATAGCCGCGCATCCATATGCGGTGGCCCACATCGCACATTTCCTTGCGGATTTGAAATTCGTTAACCATTGCCATAATTCACCTCTTAAAAAGTTGTGATGTCTCCAGTGTCTTTATCAGTCGCAGGCGGCCAATTGTGCAAGCTGGCGCTGTAGCGTTGCGTCCGGCCGACCTGATGATTGTATAAACTGCATAACCAGTTGCCGCATGCGCTGGGCATTAAGATGCGGATACTCCAGCACCAGTACATTGGCTCCGAGCATATCAATCCCTTCCTGAACCGCCTGCTCGCAGGTTCCCACAACGGCCCGCAAGCTGCGGCAGCGGTTGGCAAAGCACACGGCGCCGGCGGCAGCGGGCACAAACAGTATGGCCAGTTGCGCTTTAAGCGAGCGGATGTCGCCGGCTGCCTGCCGGATTGCCGCCAGCAAATTTTCCGGCTTATTGCCGATGGGCAGAGGGCGGCCACCCAGTTCGGTTATGAGGCTGGCCGCTGTGGCGCAGTGACCCTGTATCCAGCAGAGCCAATGCTTACCGGCGTTGACTGATTGTGTCGCAACGACTTCAACGGCGATATTTCGCTCGCGAACCAGGTCTTGCGCTAGCGGCGTTAATCGCGCCGAAGCGGTGAGATATACCGTGCCGCGGACATCGGCAAGTTGTCGGGCGGTGACCATACCAGTAAAAACGGTGGGCTTGGGCGGTACCGGGGCTGTGGCCGTGGCTATGACTGCAGTTGTGGCTGTCGGCTTGGCTGCGGTCAAATCTGTTCGGTTGGCAAGCTCCGGAAACTTGGAGTAGTCGCCTGTGCAAATACCCATGGGAGCGTGAATGGCGGCGGCATTTGACGCCATGACTGCGGAAGCGTCGCCACGCCGACCAAGCTCGGCCATCACCGCCTCGGTGATGCGCTTAATTAAAACTGGGTCTATTTGCGTCATTGCGTTCGTCCATAGTGTTGGGCCGGCAGCCACATGGCAACCGGCCGCAGCGTGGTGTTTAGACCACGCGCAGAGATCCGCTTACGCTCATGCGTCTGAATCGGGTAAACGTCAACGGGTTGGTAACGCCTTCGCCGGTGGGCGTGGCGATGGTATAGCTCGGATATCCCTCGCCTCCAATGCCCAGGCACGCGGTGCTGGGGCCGTTTACCGCCAGCAGCGTGGTGTTCATCACGCGGCCCATCCGGGTAATAGTGGCCAGGTCGTTGCTATGAATAATGGCGGTGTGCCCAAAGCCATGTTCATGTTTAAGCGCCATGGCGATGGCCTCATCGGTGTTTTTTACGCGAACAAAAGGCACAAATGGCATCATTTGTTCTTCGGGTACAAATGGGTTGGATTCATCGGTTTCGCCGAAAAGCAGGTCCACGCCCACAGTGCAAGTTGTGCCCGCAGCCTCAGCCAGCACGCGGCAGTCTTTGCCGACAAGGTCTTTGCTTACGGCAAAGTGGTTATCCTTCCAGGTGAAGGCTTTTTTGGTCAGTTGTTCAATTTGTCGGGCGTTGAGCCGCAGTGCGCCGGCGTGGCTCATGGCGTCCATCATTTTATCGAAGACGGATTCAACGACAAACACTTCCTTTTCGCCAATGCAGAGCAAATTGTTGTCGAAACCTCCACCGGCAATAATGCCGCGGGCCGCCCGGTCCAAATCAGCGGTGGCATCCACAACCACGGGCGGATTGCCGGGGCCGCCCACGATAGCCCGCTTTTTTTGAGCCAAAGCGGCGCGGGCCACAGCCGGCCCGCCGGTAATGACCAGCAGCGGAACATCGGGATGTTCAAATATGGCATTGGCCGATTCGAGCGTCGGGGGATCTATAATACAGATCAGGTTATCTATGCCATACGTCTCAGCGATGCTGCGATTGTACGTACGCACAGCCTCTACCGCACAGCGGTAGCCTGACGGATGGGCGTTGGCCACAAGCGCATTGCCTGCGGCAATCATATTAATCGCATTGGCGGTGAGGGTTGGAATGGAATGGGTAACAGGCGTCACCACGCCGATGACGCCCCACGGAGCCGCTTCATCGAGGGCGATGCCATTGTCGCCGCTGTGCGCACCGGTCTTCAGAAACTCCACGCCCGGCACTTTGGTGAGAAGGTGGAGTTTGGCTATTTTATGATCAAGCCGGCCCACCTTGCTTTCTTCCAGTTCCACACGGCCCCACACATCGGCATTTTGTACCGCGATGCGTTTAAGCATACGGCAGATGCCGTCGCGCACCTCCATGCCGGCTTTGGCAAGTTGTCTTTGGGCCTTGTTGGCGGCGTTCACGGCATCGCCAACGTCCTTGAATACGCCGTGGGAGTTGCCGGCGCCTGGGGTAGAGCTGCCGCCGCCCGCAAGGCGTTCAAGCACTTCGCGCACCACAGATTCAACTAAAGCGCTGTCCATAACTGAACATCCTATTTGTTAAGAAAGCTCTGCCGGGCAATTATCGCTCGCCCATAAGGTAATCGGGCGCGTCTATCGCGCCTCAGAGCGACGCTTGCCCGAAACGAAGACATTTGGATCCAATCAAAGCTTGGTGGTGTCTTCATGCGGCCGGGCGATGACCGAGGTAGAGACTATCTGCCCCAGCTTTCCACCCGCAGCGGAGCCGGCTTCAATGGCGGCTTTAATGGCCGACACATCCCCGGTGAAGGTAATGGCCACAAGCCCGTTGCCTACGCGGTGCTGACCTACATACTGCACATTGGCGGCCTTGAGTGCCGCATCGGCGGCTTCCACCGCGGCGATAAGACCTTTGGTTTCAATCATGCCTATTGCTTGCTGCGCCATAATTGGCTCCTAAAAAGTTTCCGCGGCCATTTTGGCCGATCCAGCAGGTCGGAACGTCCGGCCTGCTCAATATTTATGCTGCCGCGAGCACCGCTACGGTTTGCCTCGCGACAATCAATTCTTCGTTGGTGGGCACAATCCACAAAGCGGTACGGCTTGCGGCGGCTTCGATTCGAATTTCGCCGCGGGCGTCGTGATTGCGCTTGGCGTCGAGCACAATTCCGGCATATTCAAAGCCGGCAAGCATACGACCGCGAAGGTTTGCAGCGTGCTGGCCGATTCCACCGGTCATAACAATGGCATCGGCCCCGCCGAGCACGGCCAGGTAAGAGCCGATGTATTGACGCACCGATTCGACAAATACATCCAGAGCGAGTTGTGCCCGCGCGTCGCCGCGGTGAGCCGCAGCCTCAACCTCGCGGCAATCGCTGCTGATGCCGCTCATGCCCAACAGGCCGCTTTCTTTGCCGAGCCGTTTCCAGATGGCGTCCAGCGTCAGCCCGCTCTGCAGGAGCTTAAGCAATGCGAAGGTGTCAAAATCTCCAACGCGGGTGGCCTGCGGCAAGCCGGTTTGTACGGTCATGCCAAAGCTGTGGGCGACGCTTGCGCCGTGTTCAATGGCGGTAATGCTGCAACTTCCGCCTAGGTGGCAAGAAATAATGCGGCGGGCTTCGGGCATGAGTTGGGCCATTCGGGTGGCAATGTAACGGTGTGATGCGCCATGAAAGCCATACTTTTGAATGCCGAGCTTTTCGGTCCATTCGTGAGGAATGGCATACGTTCGTCGGGCCTGCGGAATGGTGCGATGAAAGGCGGTTTCAAACGCGGCCACCAGTGGCGTCTGCGGCAATCGCTGGCCGAAAGCCCGCATCGCCGCGATATAGGGCGGGTTATGCGCGGGGGCAACATCCGAAAATTGCTCCATCACGGCCAACACCCGCTCATCCACGCGGGCCACATCCAGCGGGCCGCCATGAACGGCCTTAAAGCCGATGGCGTTTACGTCTTCCATGCGGGCGATGATGCCGGCATCCACAAGTTGCTTGAGGTGAAGCTCAATGGCGGCGCCATGGTCGGCAAGTTTAGCCGCACCCGTTTGACGTGGGCCGTTGGCGGGCTGAAATACCCATGTGCTTTCCGCAAGGCCGATGCGGTCAGAAGCGCCCTCGGCCAGCACCTGCTCGGCGCGGGCCATGTTGAAGAGCTTATACTTAAAGCTCGTGCTTCCTAAATTGGCCACCAAAACCAGCATCAAAACCTCTGATGAAACTCACAATCGGCGGTGCGCATAGGCGCGCCAGTACCAAACTGCGTGCCGCTGAAAATCGCCATTGCCATCGTCTTAGAAATTTTCGATCAGGCCTTCAGTCGGCCGCGCAATGACGTGCGAGGCGACAAGCTCGCCGACCTTTTGAGCGGCGGCAGCGCCGGCTTCAACGGCGGCTTTGACCGAACCGACATCGCCTTTGACGATAACTGTGACGAACGCGCCGCCAATTTGAATGCTCTTAACGAGGCTTACATTCGCCGCTTTGAGCATGGCGTCGGTGGCTTCAATAATGCCGGTTTGACCTTTGGTTTCGATGAGTCCAAGTGCTTGTGACATAGTGCGGTTCCTTTGTTTGTTTTCAGGCGGGCAGCAAGGCCCGCATGTCATGTATGCCAGGAGCCGCCAGCGAACGCCGCTGCGGCCAGTAACAATCTTACTTCTTGACCGGGGCGGCCTTGGGCTTGGGCAGCAGGTTGCCAAGGTCTTCATGCGGGCGGGCAATTACATGGACGGCCAGCACTTCGCCGATTTTTCCGGCAGCTTCGGCGGCGGCATCAATAGCCGATTTGACCGCACCGACATCGCCGGTGATGAACGTGGTCACCATACCGGAACCTATTTTGTCCCAGCCAACCATCTGCACGCTGGCGGCCTTAAGAGCCGCATCGCTGGCTTCAATGAGCGAAACCAGCCCCTTGACTTCAATCATTCCGAGCGCTTGAGACATGAAAACTCCTTTGGGTAAGAACATCTATATGCATCAGCCAAACCGGACCAACCGGTTTAGCGCAGCAGTTCAATTCGTGTGGCCGACTCGAGGTTGCAGGCGTTGCCCTCGTCGGTGTCTATATGTACTTCCAATCGTACCTTTGGATGCTCGCGCACTTTGAGGTTTTCAAACACAACACCGCATGGGCCTTGAATGTGCAACTTCATCATGTCGCCATCTTTTACTTTGTAGTGGGCCATATCATCTTTGTTCATATGAACGTGACGCATGGCTCGAATGACGCCCTTGGTCAGATTGAGAGCACCATGCGGGCCAACCACCACCGTGCCCGGGGTATCGTGATGATCGCCGCTGATTCTCAGCGGCAGGTCCAAGCCCATGAAGATGCCATCGGTATAGCTCAATTCAATCTGGGTGTAATCACGAATGGGGCCAAGAATTCGTACGCCCGGTATGAGCCGACTGCGTGGGCCGATAATATTGACAACCTGCTCACTGGCAAACTCGCCTTGCTGATAGAGGTCTTTTAGTTTGGTAAGTTTGGCACCCGGGCCAAAGAGCACTTCCAAATCTGCCTGGCAAATGTGCATGTGCCGAGCGGAAACGTTAACCACTAGAGGGTTAGGTCCACCATTATGACTGGCGGGGCGAATAAGCCGGCCTTCACCGCCTAAACGCTGCTGCAGGGCTTGGCGCACCAACTGCTCCACCACGCTGCGATTAAGGTCAAAAGGTGCGGTTGCAGTAGACATATTCGTATGCTCCAACGCTGGTATCCGATCTGTCTCATCGGATGACTGTGGAATATTGTACAACAATTTGAAACATTATGCAAACTTATGTTTCAATTTTATCAGTTAAGCTTTAAACATCGCAAAAATGCTGTGAGTTAGCCCGGATATTTCATAGGTATTGTGATCTTGGGCCTTGCGCGCAGGCCTTGCACCCTGTAAAATCAAGGTGTT
>JBMFVX010000127.1:0-8967 GCA_049965775.1 Phycisphaerae bacterium | reverse complement strand
CTGCTGCGCCACGGCTTGCCCAGCCCAACCGCCGCCCCGCGCCCGCAAATATGCTAAAAGCTATTCGGCAGAGCTGGGCTTTACGCGGTTGCTTTGCATTTTTGCGGCTTTTTTGATAGAATTGCCGGTCTTGAATTGACTGTAAATGTTATGCAGGCAGGTGACATATGGCGCGTAGAAAACGAAATCATAAGCTTCGCTGGGCTTCCCGGGCGGCCAACAAGGGCCGCAAACCCAGCCGCGGACGTATCAAAGGCTGGAGCGCCAAGCACTACGGCATGTAATGCCTTATTCAGGCGTGACAGAGCACCAGGCGGTTTATCGGACTTGTGATGGCCAAAGGGCGGTTCGTTATACCGTAGCACCTCATGGCGAGGGCCCCGGCAGCAAATATTTAAGGCTAAAGAGCCAAACAGGCTTCCGGTCTTATAAGCCTCACATAGCCCACACTTGCAGCGAAAGCTTTTAACAATCCCCTTTACCTGCTACCACTTGACCCGCCCGACAGAGCCGGTTATTCAAGCGGCCATGCGATATAAACTTACAATCGCTTATGATGGCGCCGCTTACTGCGGCTGGCAGCGCCAGCCCGATCCCGTACCCACAGTGCAACGCACCATTGAACTCGCGGCCGGAGCCATTGTTAGCCATCCGGTAACGGTGGCTGGCTCCTCGCGCACCGACACCGGCGTACACGCCCGCGGTCAGGTTGCCGTTATGGAAACCACCTGCCCCCTTGAACCGCAGCGGCTGCGTATGGCCATCAACAGCCGGTTGCCGGCCGACATAAGCATTCGGCAGCTCGAGCCGTGCTCCGCCGAGTTCGATGTGTCCCGCGCCACCTGCAAACGCTACCGGTACCTCATTTGGAATCAGCGCGACCGGCCCATTTTTCAGCGTCATTACGTCTATCATTACTGGCATCCGCTGCAGCTTGAGCCGATGCGCCAGGCGTGCCGGCAGTTCCTGGGCACACACGATTTCATGGCCTTTTCCAGCCGCACCGAAGACCGCCTCAGCACCGTTCGACAGATTTACCATTGCGACATCGGTCAGCGCGGGCCGATAATGATTTTTAGCGTAGAAGGCAGCGGCTTTTTGTACCATATGGTGCGTAACATGGTGGGCACCATTATTGAAGTCGGTCGCGGGCATTGGCCCGGCGATTGCATCCCCCGGATTCTTGAAAGCAAAGACCGCGGCCAAGCCGGCCCCTGCGCCCCGGCCCAGGGTTTGTGCCTGCAGTGGATTCGCTTTTAGTACCGTGCTTTCGGAGCGCTGGTTTGAAAATTGTGCACCTGATTACGCGGCTGATCGTCGGCGGCGCTCAAGAAAATACGCTGCTCTCCTGCGAGGGGCTTCATCAACGCGGCCACGAGGTCATTTTGATAACAGGGCCCAGCCTTGGCCCTGAAGGCTCGCTGGAAGCCCGTACAGCCGCCGGCGGATACCGGGTCGTTCATCTGCCCAGCATGGTGCGAAATCCGCATCCCATAGACGATTTTTCGGCATATCGCGCGCTTAAGAAGCTTTTCTCCGAGCTTAAGCCCGATGTCGTACATACACATTCAAGCAAGGCGGGCATCATCGGACGCGCTGCCGCCGCCCGCGTTGGCGCAGGGCTTATTGTGCATACCATTCATGGTCTGGCGTTTCATCCGTATCAGTCGGCTCCAATTAACTGGCTATGGATCGCACTCGAACGCTATGCCGCCCGGCGCTGCGATTACATCGTTTGCGTTGCCGATGCCATGACGCGCCAGGCTCTTGCGGCAGGCATAGGTGAGGCGAGGCAATACAGCACCATTTACAGCGGCATGGATGTAGAGCCATTTTTGCATCCCCCCCGCGATCGGGCTGCGATGCGGCACGCGCTTGGCATACCGCAAGACCGCATTGTGATCGGGACGCTGGCGCGGCTCCAGCCGCTCAAAGGGCATGATGATATTTTGAAAATAGCCGGCCAACTTATCGCCGACAACCCGCAACTGCACTTTTTATGGATCGGCGACGGAGTATTCAGAGCACGTCTCGAGCAGGCCATCGCCGCAGCCGGGCTTAAGCAGCACTTTACGTTTACCGGGCTGATATCGCCGGCGGATGTGCCAGGCTTTTTGCCTGCCATGGATATTCTGGTGCATCCAAGCTATCGCGAGGGCCTGCCGCGGGCACTGCCCCAGGCTTTGCTGGCAGGCGTTGCGGTAATAGCCTACGACTGCGACGGCGCCGCCGAAGTATGCCGCCATCGCGAAACCGGCCTGTTGGTGCAGCCCGGAGATGTAAAGGCCTTGGCCCAAGCTATCGCAGCCCTGGCCGGCGATGCCGCGTTGCGAGCCACATTGGCGGAAAAGGGGCGGGACCTTTGTCGCCGCCAATTTGACGCCCAAGTGATGGTTGATAAGCTGGACGAACTTTATCGTCGGCCCAGGCTGCGGTAAACCACAGGACACGGCTCGCACTCATTGGAGATTCATACGAATGATATTGCAACGCATGGCGGCACGCGGCAGGTTCACGTTGTGCTTCGGCAATCTCCGGGGGATCGCCGCAGCAGCCATAACAGTGGCGCTGCTGTTGCCGGGCATTCGGCCGGCGCTCGCCGACGGTTCCACAAATCAAACCGACCGAACTCGCGATGCAATCAACCATCTCGACGACTCTCTGGCCGTACGAATGCTGCTGATTCCTCCCGGCGAAAGCAGCAAACTCTCCGTTCCAGCGGTGCAGGTCACGTATCGCATTATTCTGCGCAACTTGTATAAATCGGCCCTGCTGACGCACGACGCCTACTTGCGCGCAACCCTCCTGAGTCGTGCCGATGAGCTTGCCACCGGCATGAAAGGGTTTGACGACTGGACGATAAAAACCTTGGCCTCCGGTAATGCCGATAATGCCTTGCTTACCACGTTTATCAAGGCCGGTGAAGGAGCGGCAAAAAAGATTCATGGTTTTGGCTCGCTGGATAAGTATACCAATCAAGTGATCGCGCCGTTGCAACCACTGGCGCTGGCCGCTCTGGCAGCGCCCAAGCCACCGGTTATCTGGCCGCTGCAAGAAGCAACGACCCACGCGGTGTTCAGGGTGCGCCGGCACCTGCCTCCGTTCGCCCTTACTATTGCTGCGGTGCAGAGCGCCAACATCATGCCTGACATTCGCACAGCGCTTAAACAGGTGCTGATGCAACTGCAGCAGCAATCGAATAACCAACCTGATAATCCAGCGATTCAAAATTACTACAGCCTGATGCTGCATTGTCTTTCGCTGGCCAAGCGTCTGCAGGCAAGTTCTATTTTAGGCGCTGAGAGCCAAAGAAAAATAAGCCGACAACTATGGATTGGTCTTGCGCTTTTTAACGATGCGCGAACACGCAGTGCCGGTATTCGCCGTTTGCGCGACATCCACGAAATAGTCCATTCGCTCAATGCGGTAGCGCAATCCACACTGCCAGCAGGGCCGCGCATGGTGCTAGGCCGGCGGCTGCATGAAGCCATCGAACAACTGAGCAGCGCCGACACCCGGCAAGCGGCGCGAGCGGAAATTGCTTCCTTACTACGCCTCGTGGCCGCGTACAACGCCTTTGCCGCCGCCGCTGCCGAACATCCAACGCCAGCGCTGAAGCTGGCTTGGTCGCGGGTGAACAAAGCCGGCAAAGACTCTTTCGATCAAACAATGATTCTGCTGCAGGACCAGTACGATCAGCACTCGGTACAGCAGGGTACGATAAAACTCAGCGTGATCGCGGAGAACTTGCAGCGCATCGCCGACATGCCCGCCGAAGAGACTGAATCGCTCATTTACAAACCCATACCAATAGGCGGCGTACAGCGCAATATCGCCCGCTGGGCCAAACATATAGGCATGGCCCCAGACAGCGTAAGCGATGCGGCACGCGATTTTGACGCCTTTAAAGGCGGCCTCGACCTGCTGAGCCAGATTCGCCGGGCGATGCCGCAATCAACTCCCGACGCCTTGATTCGCCGGTTAAGCGCCGGGCATTATGACGCTTTTATCAAGCTGTTTTTTAAGACACAGCAGGCCCTGATCAACTCGCTGGCTTCCCCGCGGTTTGATCCGCGCAACGACGAATATCAACTCAGGCAGGAACTGGCCCTGTTTAAGGCGACGCGCAATATGGCCGCCATTGAATCCCCGGGCAACATCACCCCACTGGTACAGCTTAATGCTTGGGGTGGCTGGCAGCTATCGCCGGCGGCAATGCGATTGCTGCGCGATCAGTTGGAGCAGGCGCTGGCCGGCAAATATGCTTCCGAGCTTGGTCTGACGGCATCAACCGACGCCTGGATTGATTTTTCGGTTGGGGCGCCGGCGATCAATAACCTCGCCGCCATAACCCGACCGCTCGTGCCGAAGCTCACAGCCGACCCCACGCAATGGGCCACGTACTGTCTGAAAGCTTCTGAACCAGCGCCGGGCGGAGCCATGTTCGGCAATTCGCTTGGTGCCCTCATGCTGGCCTGCAAACGCCTCAACGACGCCGCCTACGACCAAGCTGCCGGCAACGATGAAGCAGCGCAAAGTAGCTTTCAACGGGCCATTGGCACGCTGGGACAGATGCATCCGCAACCATAAGATTGAAAAATCGCGAAACTCGTCTGCCGCATACTCCAACTCCAGCAGCGAGGCTGAAGAAATCGTAATGTTGACACCCACAACCAAGGGGCACAATCGCATCTGCCCCGGCCCGGCCTCAATGACAAAAGCACTTGTCTATTCGGAGGAGCTTTCGTCGGACTCTTCAGCGGGTTCTGCGGCTTCGCCATTGCCGCCGCTGGGGACAATAAGTCCCAGCGTGGCCAGCACCGAACCATCCAGAAAGCCTTCGAGCTTGCGCGACCGCACCGGGTGCTGCAGTTTGCGAATGGCTTTGGCTTCAACCTGACGCACACGCTCGCGCGTCACCTTAAAAATGCGGCCCACTTCTTCCAGTGTGTAAGTGTAGCCATCCCCAAGGCCATAGCGGAGCTTGATGATTTCGCGCTCGCGGTAGGTCAGCGTTTTGAGCACCTGGTCTATGCGGTCGCGCAACATTTCCTGGGTGGCGGTTTCGACGGGATTTTCGGCGGCTTCATCTTCCAGAAAATCGCCGAAGTATGAATCTTCCGATTCGCCCACGGGCCGATCCAGAGATATGGGATGACGCGCAATTTTAAGCACCCGCCGGCACTCGGCGATGGGCATCTTGGCTTCTTTGGAAATTTCTTCGATGGTTGGCTCGCGGCCAAGGTCCTGCAGCAGCTTTTTGCTTATGTTGCGCAGCTTCGACATCGTTTCGATCATGTGCACCGGTATGCGAATGGTGCGGGCATGATCGGCAATGGCCCGGGTGATGGCCTGACGAATCCACCAGGTGGCGTATGTGCTGAATTTGTAGCCGCGGCGATATTCGTACTTATCCACCGCCCGCATCAGGCCGGTGTTGCCTTCCTGAATGATATCCAAAAACGACAGCCCGCGATTGCGGTACTTTTTGGCGATGGACACCACCAGCCGCAGGTTGCCGCCGGAAAGCTTTCGCTTGGCGTCTTCATACTCATTAAACACGAGTTGAATGGCCTGACAGCGGCGGATGAGAGCGTCGGCTTCTTCCAGCACGAGGTCCATCATGCCCTGAAGTTCCTCGAGCATGGCCTGGCGGTCGTCTTCGGTGAGCCGCAGCGATTTGTCGGAGAGCTGGTTGCGCAGGTTCGAGAGTTTGTTGCTGATGTTCTGCAGCTTACGCATCAGCGGAATAACCTTGCTGGTACGGAGCGACAGCTCTTCAAGCAGCGTAACGGCCTTGCGGCGCCGGTTGCGCATGCGGCGCATGATTTCTTCGCGCTGCGCCTCCGAGCAGGCCGGCTTTTGGAGATTTTCCCAATCGAGGCGGTTCTGCTGAAGAATTTTGCGAACCGTGTTGATATTTTCCGGAATGCGCTTGGAGATGGTGCCCTTGGCGTCAACCTCGGCCGTGCTGATGCGCATGGTGCGGTCGAACGGCAACTCGCCGGAGGCCACCTGCGCTAAAATGTCCACCGCACTGTTGATGCAGTAGTCGCTCTCAAGGACTTTGCGCCGAAAGGCCATGCGCGTGAGTTCGATTTTTTTCGCCAGGCGAATTTCTTCGTCACGCGTAAGCAGCGGTATTTCGCCCATTTGCGTCAGGTACATGCGCACCGGATCGTCTATGCGCTTGGAGCCGACCTCGACGGTGTCATCTTCTTTGATGTTTTCAATCTCTTCCTCGGCCTCGATCATCATTTTTTCGTCGGGATCGTCCGGCGCAGCGCTGGCAACCTGCTTGTTGCCTTCGGCTTCGTCCAGCAGTTCAATGCCGAACTCGTCAAACTGCTGCATCAATGCATCAAGCCGATCGGGCGCTATGGCCTCGTCGGGCAGAAGCTCGTTGAGCTCCTCGTAGGTGAGGTACCCCTGCGACTTGCCTTTGGAAATCAACAGTTGAATGTTGGAGCCTGCCTTGGCCAGCGGCACGGTGTTGACGGTGGCCGGTGGTTGAACCTGGGCTGGGGTCGTGGTCACAAAAACCTCCAAACAGGCTCCCGCCCGCCTGACGCGGGGATCGCGGGAACCAAAAAACCGGTGAATGTCGTGGCGGCCTCAAGCGTATGCTTCACCGGGAACCGACATCAAAGTCCGATTCATCTCGGCTAGCGCCTCTTGGCGCATTCGCTGTGGCTGGCCATCATCATTTGGCCGGTCTACTTAAAGGCGATACGGCAACAACCCCACGGCGGATCGAAAGAAGCCGACGTTACAACTCAGTGCATTGCTGGCTGCAAACCCGGTAAAATTCCTGGCAAGACCGATCTCAACACCGCAGGCGCCGGGCGCATCATCGTCGCACCGACTTTTGCAACGGAGGCAGCATACCTGGTGTACTGCTACCACCCATCCGTTGCCGTGCTCACCCAAGCCTTTCTATTGTAGCGATAAACCTTGGCCAGTCTAGTGATTTGTTAAATTATCCTCTCATAACTATCATACTTTCACATTTACGAATCATCATCGCTGCCCTTCCAACCACCGCAAGCTTTGAATTTGCGCTGCGGCTCTGCTTAAGTTCTGGGAGGGATAAATCGCTATCGGCGTAATACCGCCAAAATATTGTTGTTTACTTTCACCGTTTGCCGTTAAAATCCACTTAAGCTAAAGTTCTTTGCCTGTGCCGATCCGGTATGGCGCAGAGCCACTGTCAAAACAATTGAAAGGGGCCTATGCCCATCACGCTTGAACTTATGCCGCTGGAGCCTAAACCTGCCGAACCACCACCGCCCAAAACCATGGTTGTGCGCTACGGCTATCTGCGGCTGATCGGTGAGTTTGCCAGTGACGTTATCGGCAAAACCGGCTGCGGCACCAAGCTGGTGCTTCGCACCAACCGCGGCACCGAAATCGGCGAAATGCTCACCACCGCCTGCGGCAACGGAGGATGTAGCAAATCTATCACGCGCGATAAACTGCTTGAATATATTGATCTCTCAGGCGGACGTGATTATCCGTTTTACACCGACGGCCGCGTACTGCGCGTGGCTACTGCACAAGACCTCGCAAATCAGCAGAGGCTCGACGAGCAGCGCAGCAAACATCTCACGCAGGCACGGGAACTTGTGGCGATCCATCGGCTCGATATGAAATTGGTCGCCATCGAACACCTTCTGGGCGGTGAGCGTATTATTCTTTACTTCACCGCCGAACATCGCATTGATTTTCGCTCGCTGGTGCGCGACCTGGCGCATCAACTCCACAGCCGCATCGAAATGCACCAGGTGGGCGCTCGCGACGAAGCCCGCATCACGGCCGACTATGAAAAGTGCGGCCAGCACTGCTGCTGCAAACAGTTTTTGAAGGTGCTGACGCCCATTTCAATGCGGGCCGCCAAAACCCAGAAAGCCACCCTCGATCCTGCAAAAATCAGCGGTCGCTGCGGACGGCTCATGTGCTGCCTGCGTTACGAAGACCAAACCTACGAAGAACTTCGCAAACGCCTGCCGCGCAAGTTTTCACGCGTGCGCACCAGCGAAGGCGAGGCTTGGGTTATGGACGGCCAAATTCTCACCCAGCTTGTGCTGGTGCAGTACGACAACGGCAAGCAGAATGCCGTACCCATGGAACATATCGAAGCGTTTGATTTGCCCAAGCCCAAACTGCCCAATGGCAAAACCATGCAGACGCCGTTCGACGCACCGCCAGCACCAGAGCCGCCGGGCAGACCTGGGCCACGAGGCGCTCGCCAAGCCGCAAATGCACCGGGCCAGACGGCACCGCAGGCCGGTAAACAACCCAATGGGGGCCAGCCACCGATGCGCAATCCGCACAACCGCCCTCAAGGGCAAAATCGCCCGCAGCAGCACCTTGGCCCAACCCCCGCGAACAAGCCGCCAATTAACCCAACTAAAGATGCGCCGGCCCAGTCGGCGACCGCAACGCCGATGGAACAACCCGCAGCGGAGCCAACCGGGCAATTACCCAAGGCCACCGCGGACGCTGCGCCAAGTATGGAACTCAACCCCACAACAGCACCACCGCTGCCTCCGCCGCCTGACGTCACCCCCGGCTCATCGGCCTGACGGGCCATGGCTTGAGTGCATCGCAGAGCCACGCCGCACAACTACAGACGGCGAAGCAAAACGTTGGAGAGCCGCCCATGAACCATTGGCTTGTTAAAACCGAATCCGACGAATACAGCTATCAAATGCTGCAGCGCCAAGGCCGCTGCGCCTGGACGGGCGTACGCAACAATTTGGCATTGAAATACCTGCGGCTGATGAAAGCAGACGATCAGGTGCTTGTTTATCACACCGGCAGCGAAAAGGCTGTGGTGGGCCTGGCAACCGTGGTGCGCGAGGAATACCCCGATCCAACCGATGCCGCGGCTAAGGGCCTGTAAATAAATAACTGATACCATTTGTGGTTATTGTCCGATAATAAGGAGGATGGATCGCGCAACGC
>JBMFVX010000126.1:0-9018 GCA_049965775.1 Phycisphaerae bacterium | reverse complement strand
CCGGTATTACCTATCATCGGAGTATCTCACCATCACACTGCAATAAAGCCTTCAAATTTTGGCCGTGGGAGGTATAACCAGCGGTCTGTTGGGCACCAATACCTGGGGCATCGCCGGCTATATGCCGGCCTCAGCTCAAAAGCTGGTGCGCAATATGATTGGCTATGTTATGGCTGAGCATGCGCCGGCCCGCCGAGTTAAAGGCAAAGCCGCCAAGTAGTCGTGCGGTAATGGCAGCGTAGCTCGATTGCCTACCAACCAGCCTCGCGCCGCTGCGCTGCTGACGTCATTGGCGCAAGGCGCAGCCGCTACCAATCCAGGGGCGCAAGCCAGCGCTGACGCAGGGAATCCACTGATTCATCCATGAGCACTTTGCCGCTGATACCCGCTACCTGCATTCGACGCCGGGCGTTTACTTCGCCAATGACCGCAGCGCCAAATGGCTGCAGTTTTGCCAGCACGGCGGCGCAATTCTGCGGCTCAACTTCCAGAACATAGCGGCCGGCCGACTCTGAAAACAGCAGCACATCATCCTGGACAACATCCTCGCTGCGCGGGCATTTGTCCAATTCAATCGCGGCACCGAGGTCGCCGGCAAAAAGCATTTCGGCCAACGCTACGGCCAAGCCGCCTTCGGAGGCATCATGCGCTGAGCAAACCAGACCGGCGGCAATGACCCCGGCTACCGCCTGATGAAGCGCCGGGGCCGTTTTAAGGTCTACCACAGGAATAGATTTGCCGACATGGCCGGCCAGCGCCCAATAAATTGAGCCGCCAAGCTCACGTCGCGTGGTGCCGACAGCAACAAGCTTGTTGCCCGGCTGCTTGGCCTCCATGGTGATGCAGCGGCGGGCGTCGGCCATGACGCTGATGGCGCTGATCAGCAGGGTGTAGGGTATGCAGATGCGGCGGCCGCTTTCGGTGATAAACTCGTTGGAGAGCGAATCTTTGCCCGAAATAAACGGCGTGCGATAAGCCATGGCTCCGTCGTAGCAGGCCTGGCAGGCCAGCACCAGAGCGCCCAGGTGCATAGGGTCGGTGCATTTGGGCCAGCAGAAGTTGTCGAGCAGGGCTGTACGAGCCGGATCGCCGCCGACACACACAATGTTGCGGATGGCTTCGTCCATGCCATTAAGGGCCATATGATACGGGCATACGTCGCCAAAGCGCGGCTGACAGCCCACCGCCAGCGCCACAGCGCCGTTTTCCGCGGCCAGAGGCCGCACCACCGCCGCATCACCCGGACCGTTCCCGCCCGGGCCTACCAGTGGCTTAATGATGGTGTTGCCCTGAACTTCATGATCGTACTGCCGGATAATCCAGTGCTTGCTCGCAATGGTCGGGTGCGCCAATATGTCGCCCAGCGCATGGGCATAATCGCGCGGTTCGTGACCCGACGGGTCGTGCAGGTGCGGCTGCTGCCAAAGCGCTTTGCGCACCGGCCGCGGCAGCCCGTCATGTATGAACTCCATGGCGATTAACGCCACATTATGTCCTTCGTACGTCAGCGACAACATGCCGCTACCGTCAAAGCAGCCGATATCGGTGACTTCCACATCTTCGGCGGCGGCCAGCTCAATCATCTTTGCGGCCTTATCGGGCGGCACGGCAAGCACCATGCGCTCCTGGGCTTCGCTGATCCATATTTCCGCATACGAAAGCCCCTGATATTTCAGCGGCACTTTTTCAAGTTGTACCGAGGCGCCGGTTTTTTCGCCCATTTCTCCAACCGCGCTTGAAAGCCCGCCGGCGCCGCAATCGGTGATGGCATGAAACAGCGGGCCGCCGGCCGCGTCACGCGCCTGCAGCAACACATCGAGCATTTTTTTCTCGGTGATGGCGTTGCCAATCTGCACGGCATGGCTGAACTCGTCGGCATGCGTGTTGGTGACCACATCGCTGGAAAATGTCGCACCGTGAATACCATCGCGACCGGTGCGCCCACCCATGACCAATATACGGTCGCCTGGAGCCGCCGCTCCTTTTTGTGCAAAGCGTCGCGGCATCAATCCGATGGTTCCGCAGAACACCAGCGGGTTGCCGATGTAGCGCTGGTCAAAATAGACCGCGCCATTGACCGTAGGTATGCCCATGCGGTTGCCATAGTCTCTCACGCCTGCGGTTACACGCTGGGCGCTGCGTCGCGGATGAATAACACCGGCGGGCACATCCGCCGCGGGCGTGTCGGGGGCGGCAAAACAAAATACGTCGGTCGCGGCAATAGGCTTGGCGCCCAGGCCGGTGCCCATGACATCGCGAATGCAGCCGCCAATGCCCGTGGCAGCGCCGCCATACGGTTCTATGGCCGACGGGCGATTGTGCGTTTCCACCTTCATGCACACGGCATAATCATCGTCAAAGGCGATCACGCCGGCATTGTCCTTAAATACGCTGATGGTCCAGGGGAGATTTAACTCGCTGGTAGCGCGAAAAATGGTGGATTTAACGAGATTGTCTATGGTTTGCGTGCGGCTCGCAGCCGGGTGCTCGCCGCGCGCCGCCGGGTCGGCATGGTGGGTGAACTCCACGCGAGCCTTGAGCGTTTTATGCACGCAATGCTCGCTCCAGCTTTGGGCAATCGTTTCAAGCTCGACATCGGTGGGATCGCGCTGCTGCTGCTTAAAATAGGCCTGCACGGCCTGCATCTCAGTTAAATCTAAAAACAAATGTCCTTTGCGCGACAGCGCATGCAACTGTTCCGGCGTCAGCGTGCGCAGCGGCACTTCAACGCGTTTGAACTCATACGGCCGGCCATGCGGAAACTCCTTCGGCTCAAACGGCTTAAGATGAACTTGCTCAATGCTGTCGTTGGCCAGAAATTTGCGCACCATGCGGTCAGCGTCGGCATCGGTCAATTCGCCTTCCAAAAAGTAAAGTCGCCCGGTGCGAACCTCAACGGGTGGGGCGGCTGCTGAATACTTTACATCGAGAAGATCGGCGATGGCCATTTCGCAGCTTGCGGCAACCGGATCCATGACGCCGGGCTTGACGTGCACTTCCACCCGGCGAGCATCGCCCGCGGCGTTTTGCGGCTCTGCGGTTTCAGTGACGGGGTCGGCGAGCACTTCGTTCTTAATGCGATTAAGCCGGGGCACGGTCAAAAGGCGGTCATCGCCCTGCAGCAAAAAAATTCGCGCGGTGCGCACCGCCCGAACCGCCGTCTGGCCGGCCTGCCGCAACTCATGCAGAGCCGCGAGGCCGGCCGGGTCGTCCTGCGGGTTTTTGGGATGAATTTCCACTCGGTAAAGGGCCATGTTTCTCCTTTAAGGCGGGCCGCATCCATAGACCGGTATTATGCGCGAGAGGCGAGACTTTATCATCCTGCGGACAACCCGTCATCGCGTTATACTTCTGGGTGTCCCGCATGCGTCACGTTATGCCCCGGCACGGCCGCTGGTTGCCATGCTGCATGACGATCAGCGGGGCCAAAAGCCGTCGCATCCGGGGAGGTGCTTGCAAAATACCCGCCAAAAGCCCTAGCATGGCGGGCTACGTAGAATGTTGGTTGGAGTTTGACTGAACACTATGGCACCTACTGGCACGTTACCCTCGCATCACAATCAGTTGAGTCACGATTCTGAACCTGCCGACGCCCGCGGCCCGGCCCGTGGCGATATCGGCGATATATTGGCGTTTGGCCTTGGCATGAGCACCGTCATGTGGGTGGAAGGCTATTTGCTGCGCATGCCGGGCGATCGGCTCCCAGGCTCCCTGATTTTAATTACGGCGTTGCTTTCGCTTTGCCTGATGGGCGCGTGGGCGGGCTATGCGACCCGTCGCGGCCCCTGGGCGGGGCTATGGGCTGGCATGATCGCCGGCGGGCTGAATCTGCTTCTTTTAGGCGCACTGGGCCACGACCTTACCAACGATCATCGCATTATAGACTACACCGCCGTATGGGCGCCCATATCCGTTTTGGCCTGCGGCTTTATCGGTTGGCTGGGGGCACTGGCAGGCTCGCGGTTTAACCCGCAGCGCACCGGCCGCATTTACGGCCGCTCTGCCGTGCCCATCGCCACAGCCGCCGCCACTCTGGCGCTGGTGATGGCCGGCGGAATGGTCACCGGCATGAATGCGGGGCTATCCGTTCCCGACTGGCCTGATTCGTTTAAGTTTGGCATGTTTTTGTTCCCCCTGGCGCGCATGACCGGCGGCATCTATTTTGAACACACCCATCGGCTCTTGGGCACACTGGTGGGTTTGGCAACGCTCATTCAGGCCATTTATCTGGTGCTTCGCGACAGGCGCGGCTGGCTCAAGGCTCTGGCCATAACGGCGCTGCTGATGGTGATTATTCAAGGCGTGATGGGCGGCCTGCGTGTTACCGGCCACTTTACCGATCATCACAGCCGCCCCTACATGGACCCCAGCACCACGCTGGCCATCGTGCATGGTGTTTTTGGCCAGCTATTTCTGGGCTTTTTGGTGGCTATAGCGGTTTTTTGTACGCGCTCGTGGCAGAGTAACTTGGAGCGCATTGCACGCCCCGGTTACAAGACCGATGCCTGGCTTACCACCTCGCTGGTTGCAGCGCTGGCGCTGCAACTTGTGCTTGGCTCGGTACTGCGCCACGTTGGACAGGTGCTTTTTGAGCATATATCCATGGCAACCATCATTTTGTTTTTGGCGGTGTTTGCAGGCGTGCGGGCATGGGGCATGAATCAAGATGATCCCATTTTGCGCCGGCTGGGCGCGGCGTTGCTGCTGGTAGTGATGTTGCAGGTGCTGTTGGGCGTCGCGGCGGTGGCGGCTCTGGGCGGAGGACAACCGGTAAAAACACCCAACATGGTACAGGCGGTTATCACCACCGCCCATCAAACTGTTGGAGCCATCCTGTTATGTGTGGCCCTGGCCTTGGCGCTCTGGACGCGGCGGTTGCGCAAAGCTCCGCAGGCATAAAAGGCCGCCGCATTTTTTCGGCCGCTAGTTTAATTCAGCCCAACGTGTTGCGCCACGCAGGTCATGGCATTCTTTCGGTAAAACTTAAGGCAGCTTCACCACCAGCGCTACGGTTTTGGAACCGCAGATGCGGCTGTCGGCCGATGCCACCAAGGCTGCTCCCGCCGACGTGCTCCTGCCTGCCGACGCAGGCACCGCTTGGGTACTTTGCACCGCCGGCTTGGTTGCGGTGAACAGATGAGACTGTATAAAGCCATTGCCCGGCAGACCAAACACGACCACACCCAAAAGCAGGGCAAAGGCCAGCAAATAAGCCGGAGCAATCATGGCAAAGCCCATGACCCGGGCAAACGACGGTGAGATAAAACTTAACAGATCGGGCATAGCCGGACGCTTCCAGCGGACCGGAGCAGCCGAAGCGCGTCCCGCGTGATCTGCCATGAATCCGGTTGCCGTAACGGATGCCGACACAGAGCTTGAGATGGGTTTGATCATGATCAAACCTCCTGAAAAAAGATGCCCTCGCAGCAGCTTTTTTTCCGCCGATGCCCGCTGCATCGGCTGACGCACATCACACTGATGCGCCTCCTCGGAGACAGGTCGCACAACAGCGCGCCGAAACGCGCTGTCATCAGATGGCAAGAGCATGCCAAGAGCACGCCCTGCGGCGGCCTGCGGAAAAACGCCCGCACAAATGGGTTAAAGCAAACTGCGTGCCACAACAAAACATGTGCTGGCCGCACCGCGGCTATGCCCCTGGGCATCGCCTCACGAGGCCGCTGTATACCTTACAACTACATATTTCACCGTCCCAGGCAACGATTTGGCTTATTTTTGCTGCGATAGCAAACCGCCCGTGGCGGAATGCGCACTTTTCATAGCTTTGGTTTTATGGATTGCCTAAAAAATAAGCCTGCCTTCACTGGCGCTGCGAGAACAACCAGGTATTGAGCCGATTCTATCCTGCTCTGCTTAAAACATGCGCGCAGACATGCGGTGCCCAGCACCCCAAAAGCATGCCTCAATTATCAGCAACACCGCAAAAACGCGATTTTTAGCTCATGAATCAAGCTTTCCACTACGGTGACACAACTCTGGCATAGGGCTTGCATTAACAGTCACCCCGCCGCCAGTGAAGCCCGGCATGGTTCGGCATTGCGAGAGAGGTTGTTCCGGGGGTTTATCGGCCGCGAGGCCAGGTTTTAAGGAGATTCCATGCGTGGAAGTGTGAAAAGACAGGCTCGCAGGAGCCGGGGAACGAATGCCCCCAAAGTGCGTTCGATGGCTCTTTCGTGGGAGGAGCCTATGGCCCGGTTATGGCACAGCTTTAAGGACCTCGTCTTGAGCGGGCGCACCGCTGGCGTGCTATGCCTGGTTGGCATTGCCCTGTTGTTTGCGATGCCGATGGCCGGTTCGCTGATGGCGCAGACCACTCCCGCGGCGGCTCCGGCGGCCGCTCCGGCCGCGGCCGCAGCGGCGCCAGCTGCCGCTGCAGCGGCCGCAGCCCCGGCTACAGCCAGCGCCCCGGCAGCGCCCAACTGGGCGACGCCCACGTGGCTAAGCCACGGTGATACCGCCTGGCAGCTTATTGCCGCTACGGTCGTGGGCATGCAAAGTATTCCCGGCCTGGCCATCCTTTACGGTGGCGTGGTGAAAAAGAAATGGGCCGTTAACTCGGCTTTTATGGTGTTCTACGCCTTTGCGGCCGTGCTCATCGCCTGGATGGTCTGGGCCTACAGCATGGGCTTTGGAGCACAATGGATTCATTCGAATTCGTTATGGGCGTCGTTTATCGGCAAACCCGCCGCTGTAGTAGGCTCGCCGGCAGAACTGAATCAGGCCATTATTCCCGGCTCTACCGGTAGCTTTGCAACCGCCGCGTTCCCGATGTCGGCCATGATTTACTTCCAGTTTGTGTTTGCCGCCATCACGCTCATTCTCATCGCCGGTGCGCTGCTCGGACGTATGAGCTTCGTCGCCTGGATGCTTTTTGTGCCGCTGTGGCTTACCCTTTCTTATTGCGTGGGCGCATTTAGCCTGTGGGGCGGCGGTTGGGCTGCTCAATGGGGCGTCATTGACTATTCGGGTGGTTACGTCATTCACATCGCCGCCGGCGTAACGGCCTTTGTGGCCGCCGCCATCGTCGGCCCGCGATTGGCCAAAGACCGCGAAAACTTTCGTCCCAACAGCATTTTGATGGTGCTGGCCGGAGCCGGTTTGGTCTGGCTCGGCTGGAACGGCTTCAACGGCGGCGACCCATACTCCGCCAATGCCGACGCCGCCGTCGCCGTACTCAACACCAACGTCGCCACGGCCACCGCTCTGCTTACCTGGATGTTCCTTGACTATGCCAAGTACGGCAAGCCATCGGTACTTGGAGCTGTTAACGGTATGATCACCGGCCTGGTGGCCATTACCCCCTCGGCAGGCGTGTGCACCGGCATGGGCGCTCTGCTTGTGGGCTTCATGGCCGCTCTGATTCCGTGGTTCACGATGAACATTCTGGGCAAGACGCTTTCGATCTTCAAGAAGGTTGACGACTGCCTCGGTGTCGTGCATACGCACGGCGTAGCGGGTCTCGTCGGCGGCCTGTTGGTTGGCTTGATTGCCACACCCGAAGGCGAATCGGCCTTTGCCTGCGTGAACACCAACGGCGGTCTGTTCTACGGTGGCGGCATTCACCAGTTGCAGTTGCAGCTTTGGGGTGCCGCGTTCATCATCGTGCTGAACATTATCATTACCGCGGTAATCCTTTACGGCATCAAGCTCTTTGTCCCGCTTCGCATGTCGGACGAGAAGCTCAGGATCGGCGATGCCGCCATTCACGGTGAGGAAGCCTACGGCCTCGCCGAGGAAGACTCGGAAGTGGACGTCGCCGCCGGTTAAGCGTCAACGCCTTTTGAATGTCGCGCTATTCGCGGCCGGGTTGGCGCTGCCGACCCGGCCGCTTTTATGCGCCGCCCGGCGGCTTGCATACAGACCACCTTACTCGTTAACCTTATCGGGTAGCTTTTTTGGAGGCCTTGTATGCCCATTTATGAGTATCAATGCGAAAAGTGCGGCCATAGCTTTGAACACCTTGCCGCAAGCATGAAAACATCCGATGCCACAGTGCCATGCCCCAAGTGTTCGCAGAAGTCGGCCAAACGCAAACTCTCCGTTTTTGCGGTGGCGGCAGCGCCAGCGGGCGGACCGTCCGCTGCAGCGCCCGGCGGCATGTGCGGCTGCGGTAAAATGTCCGGCAGTTGCGGTATGGGCAACTGAGGTCAAAGCCTGTTACCCGAAGCGCGGGCGGCGATTCGTACAGAAAACACGCCAATGCCCCTAATACCAACCGGGCAAGGCTCGGGGCCTGTTGACGCCTCGCGTTAACAATTCGTGCGGTCGGTGCCGCCGCGGGCATATCGTGGGTGGCAGGCGATTCGTTAAATAATGATTTATAGAGGTGCAGTGACGTGTCAAAAGCCATTCTCATGTTCGTAGACGACATCTACGAAGACCTTGAACTTTGGTATCCCAAATACCGGCTTCAAGAGGCCGGCTACAGCGTAACGCTTGCCGGGCCTAAGGCGGGTGCCAAATATACCGGCAAACATGGCTATCCGGCGGTAGCCGACGCGGCCATCGCCGACATGCGCGGCGAAGCCTTTGCGGGTGTGGTGATTGCCGGCGGCTTTTCACCCGATAAGCTGCGCCGCGACGACAAAGTAAAGCAACTCGTACGGCACTTTGCCGAGGCCGGTAAGCTCGTCGCGGCCATTTGCCACGGCGGCTGGATACCCATTTCGGCCGGCGTGTACCGCGGGGTAAAAGTTACCGGCTCGCCCGGAATTAAGGACGATCTGATCAATGCGGGCGCCCACTTTACCGATGCGGAGGTAGTGGTAGACCGTCATTTTGTCAGCAGCCGCAAGCCGGATGACCTGCCCGCATTCATGCGCGCGGCGCTCGAAGTGCTTGGGACATAGGCCGGTCGGTCGCCAAATACGACGCTTCATTCATACGGCGAGCCTGGTGCGCTTTGGAGCAATCACACATGATAAAGCTCGCCATCATCGGCGCAGGCAGCGTGGTATTCTCGCGCAACCTCACCGGCGATTTGCTTTCGCATCCGGAGTT
>JBMFVX010000125.1:0-9208 GCA_049965775.1 Phycisphaerae bacterium | reverse complement strand
CACGGCTTGCCCAGCCCAACCGCCGCCCCGCGCCCGCAAATATGCTAAAAGCTATTCGGCAGAGCTGATGACTCCGCCGATGTATTCACAAGCGGGCGATCCGCGGCTAGACTACTGGGTCGGCACAGCCGGCGGCCCGGCGCGGCCTGCGCGCGTGATGTTTGGCGTTTGAATGTGCACTGAATAATAGGCTCGTGGATGTTTGAGAAAACTATGCTGCAGAAATCTGTTGTCACATTCAGCGCCGGCAGAGCAGGTCGCGGTACTTTGGGCGACCGACGGCTTTGGAAGGCGGCGGCATGTGCGGCGGTTTTAACGCTGACGCTGGGGGCCGAGCCGCTCTTCTCTGCCGCCACAGCACCATCGCAGGCGGCCGTTGCCAGTCGGCCGGCCGCTACGCCGGTGATTAAGCCGAGTGTGTTGGCGGGCTGGCCGATCGCCCGGGTGGAAGTTCGGGGCAACAGACCAAGCGACCTGACCGCAATAGAAAATCAGATTCGCGTGACGGCCGGTTCACCCTACAACCGGGCCGAAGTGGATGTGGATGTTCGTTCCATTGCATCGCTGGGCCGATTTGTAACGGTGCGAGCGCAGGTTATTCCGACCGAGCAGCATCAGGTAATTGTGCGCTACATAGTACAGGAACGCCCGGAGATTACGTCGGTACTTATTGCGGGCAATCGGCACATTAAAGATAAAACCATCCGCGAAGTGTTGCTGGCGCGTACGGGTGGAGCGGTGGATCAATTTGTATATCAGTCCGACATTCGCGCCATTACAAAGCTTTATCGCAGTCGTGGTTTTAACTTTGTGCGAGTGGTGCTGGGTAAAAAGTCGCTCGCCAAGGGTATCATCAAGTATGAAATCACCGAAGGCCCGCGCGTTCGCATCAATGACGTGAGCTTTGTCAATAACGTGGCCTTTCCTGATTGGTACCTGGGTTTTAAGACTGATACGAAATCGCATCTGTGGATTATTCGCTCGGGCTACCTGCGCCAAAACGACCTGCGGCACGATGAGGGAGAAATTCGCAAGTTGTATCAAGACCGCGGCTATTTAGATTGTCGGGTAGACCATCTGCTGCAGTATGATCCCACGCTTCGCCGCCTGAAGGTCAAGTTCATTATTCAGCACGGACGTCGCTACCGCGTGGGCAAAGTGCAGATTTCAGGCAATACGGTTTTTTCGACGCCGGTGCTGCTGAAAAAAGTTACCATGAAATCGGGCAAGTACTGGAATCACGACCTTGTAAAGGCTTCGCAGCAGGCCATTGCGGACATGTACGGTCGTGCCGGCTATTTGTACAGTCAGGTAGAGCCGCAGTTTGCCTATTCCAGCAGGCCGGGTATTGCCAACGTTACATTTGTAATTACCGAGGGCAAACCTTACCACGTCGGGCGGGTTATTATTCGCGGCAACACGGCTGTACAAGATCATGTGGTGCGGCGGCAGGTGCGGTTGTTTCCGGGGGGGCTCTACGATACGGTTGCGGTGCGCAATTCGGTCAACCGCATTCATGACACGCGGCTATTTCCGCATGCCAACATAACGCCGATCGGCAACGAGCCAGATACCCGCGACGCTTTGGTGACGCTGCAGCAGGGCCAAACCGGCCGCTTTATGATAGGAGCCGGCGTTTCGACGGATGCCGGGCTGATTGGGCAGGTAAGCCTGTCACAGGATAATTTCGACATAACGGATTGGCCGCACTCCTGGAGCGAACTGCTGCATGGGCAGGCGTTCAAGGGCAATGGGCAGTTTGCGCAGATATTGCTGGAACCGGGCACCGATTACCAGCTTTATAAGGTAACATTTGCTGAGCCGTATCTGTGGGATAGTCCCTACAGCTTTCGCAACAGCGCGTACTTTTTCACCGAGTTGTTTAATTCATACAATCTTAACCGCGGCGGCGATCGCGTGACGTTCGGTCGACGTTTTGGCGATCATTTGAGTGCGACGCTGGCGTTCCGCGGCGAGACGGTGCAGGTCGGCAATCTGCAGTCGGGGGTGGCACCGGAAATTGCGGCCCAGAGCGGCTGGCATTTTCTAACGAGTGTAAAGCCGGGAATAGCGTATTACACCACGGACAGCAGCATTTTCCCGACGCGGGGCATTGTGGCCAGCGCCACCTGGGAGCAATATGGAGCGCTGGGTGGGGCGTACAACTTCAGCAAGATAGATTTGCAGTTTACCTGGTATAAAACAATATATAAAGATTTGTTCGGACGTAAAACCGTTTTCGCATGGCGCAATGAACTGGGCTTTATTCCATTGGGCAATTCGGTGTTTTTTGAACGGTTTTATGCCGGTGGCATTGGTTCGCTGCGCGGCTTTACATATCAGGGCGTAGGGCCGCGCGAAGGGTATAATTTAGACCCCGTAGGCGGAAACTTTTTGGCCGTTACCACGGGCGAAATTAACTATCCAATCTATCAAAATATTCTGCGGGGTGTGGTGTTTACTGATGTCGGCGACGTGGAGCCGAACATGCACCTGGGCACCATACGAGCCGATGCCGGTTTGGGCCTGCGCATTACTATTCCGTTCTTCGGGCAGTATCCGCTGGGCATTGACTTTGCCTATCCCTTTTCGCACGGCCCGCAGGATCACCTGGAATACGTAAGCTTTGCGTTTGGCATTCCGATGTAAGCTTGATGCCTGGGGCAACAGGTTCAGGCGACGAGATTTGGATGTCCGGCCATTGGGCAGCAGCTTCGCCTTGCCGTCGTTTTGGTTAATTACGCTTGCTATGTTTAAAATGGAGCAAATCAATGAATGCGGCTGAAATGCAGACCAACGGACTAACCGGAGTAGGTGCTACGCGTCGCGAAATGCTGCAACTGGGGGCTTTGGCTCTGGCGGTGACTGGGGTGGCGGGTTGCCAGGAGGCCATGAGCAAGAACGCCCGGTTGTCGGCGGCTGGCTCCTCGATGGCGCCGCGGCGTGAAGTATCGCTTAACACGGGCTGGAAGTTTCTTAAGCAGGGTTACCCGGGGGCGCAGGCTGTGGGCCTCGACGACTCCGGATGGAGCGATGTTACCGTTCCGCACACATGGAATGGCATGGATTCTCAGCGTGGTGGGCCATACTACCGCGGGCCGGCCTGGTACCGGCGCGAGCTTACCCTGCCCGCCGATGCCGCCGCCGACAGCCGTAAAAGGTTCTATTTGTATTTTGAAGCCGTTGCAATGGAGGCGCAGGTATTCGTCAACGGCGAGTTGGCGATTACGCATGCGGGCGGCTTTTCCGCATTTTGCTGTGACGCAACGGATTTGCTGCATCGCAGTGGAAAAAACGTCATTGCGGTGCGGGCCGACAACAGCCCCACGCTCGACATTCAGCCGCTCGCCGGTGACTTTAACTGGGACGGCGGCATGGTGCGCCCGGTGCGACTGTTAATATTGGACGAGCTTTGCATTTCACCGTTGGATTTTGCCGGGCCGGGCGTTTACATCAAGCAAAGCAACATTACCGCCGGCGCAGCCGAGCTGGAAGTTACGACCAAGGTTCTTAACGCAGGCAAAGCCAGCAAGGCTGCAACCCTGCGATTGACAGTGCAGGATGCCGATGACAAAGCGGCGGCTGCGGCGCAATTCGCACAAGGTGTGTCGGCCGGCCTAACCGCAGATTTGGTGCACTCGCTGACATTGGAGAACCCCCACCTGTGGGATGCGCGCAACGATCCATATATGTACCAGGTGGTCGCGGAACTTATGGACGGCGATCGCATGGTAGACCGCGTGGTGCAGCCTCTGGGCGTGCGGTGGTTTCATGTGGATGCCAAAGAGGGCTTTTTTCTCAACGGCAAGCCCTATCGGCTCTATGGCGTCTGCAGCCACCAGGATCGTCCCAACGTTGGCCGTGCCGTCAGCGAAAGCGACCTGCGGCAGGATGTGCAACTTGTGCACGAGTTGGGGGCGAGGTGCCTGCGGTTGGCTCACTACCAGCATCCGCAAGCGGCTTACAGCGAGGCTGATCGGTTGGGTATTGTCGTGTGGGCCGAAGATGGCCTGGTAAACCAAATTAATAACAATGAGCAGTTTTATGCTACGTCACACCAGATACTGACGGAACTGATCAAGCAGAATTTCAACCACCCCTCAATCTGCTTTTGGAGCCTTTTTAACGAGTTGGGAGGCAATCAGCCGTTGGACCTTGTTCGGCAACTCAATGCACTGGCCAAGAAGCTTGATCCGACGCGATTAACCACCGCCGCTTGCAGTTGCGGCCCCGGCCATCCCATGGCTTATATAACGGATTTGGCCTCATTTAATCGGTACCCGGGTTGGTATGGTGGCAGTCCAAAGCAGTATCCGCATCTGCTGGACAATATCCATAAAACGGTGGAAGGCAAAATGCCCGGCAGGCCTGTTGCCATGAGTGAATACGGCGCAGGTGCCAGCATTTACCAGCACGAAACCAATGTGAGGCAGCCTAAACCCAGTTCTTATTGGCACCCGGAAGAATGGCAGGGCGTTGTTCATGAAGCCGCATGGGGAGCCATGAAAGACAGGCAATGGCTCTGGGGCACCTTTTTGTGGGTGATGTTTGATTTTGCCGTGGCGACTCGCGCCGAGGGCGATCATCCCGGCAAAAACGACAAAGGACTTATGACGCGCGACCGCAAAACGCGCAAGGACGCCTTTTATTTTTATAAAGCGCAGTGGACAACCGAACCATTTGTGCACATCACCGATCGCCGCTTTGCCATGCGGCCTGATGACCACGCAACCTTTAAGGTGTATTCCAATTGCCAAACGGTGGAACTAATGCTCAATGGCACATCGCTCGGCGCGCAGCACGGTAAGGATGGCGTTTTCGTCTGGCCGCAAAGCCGGCTGAACATAGGCCTGAACCATGTGCGTGCAATAGGCCAAGCCGCCGGCAAGCATTATGAGGATGCCTACGCAACCGTGTACGACCCCAAAGCGCCGCATCATGCGACGTACCGGTAAGCAGGGCTTGGGGCTGGCATAAGGCAAACGCATCATGTTGTAAAACGGTGGCGTATCCGTGCCGTGGGCTGGCGGCGTGTGTTTCCCCAAATACGGCCGTGCGGCTAAAATGACTTTAGAATTATTGGCGTAAAGGAGTAATGCATGCGGGAAAATTTGGAAGCTGCGGTTGCAGCGCTTGAGGCGCGGATGTTGACAATCCGCGACTCTCTTTGACGTTGCGGGTAAACAGAAGCAACTTGCGGAACTCGAAAAGCGGATGTCGGCTGACGATTTCTGGCTCGATCAGGACCAGGCGCAAAAAGTCATAAAACAACTCAAGGCGATCAATGCCGCCATCGAGCCATACAAGGCCGTGGAAAAGGGCATGGGGGATGTGCGCGCCATGTTGGAACTTGGCCTTGAAGCCGACGACGCCTCCGCGCTGGAAGAAGCGGACGCGCTGTTTTCACAACAGGAAAAAGCCTTCGGCCAGGTTGAACTTCAGGCTCTTTTTACCGGCAATCACGACCTGAGCGACTGCTATGTGCAAATTCATGCCGGCGCCGGCGGCACCGAGGCCTGCGACTGGGCTTCGATGCTCATGCGCATGTACCTGCGGTATTTTGAACGTCGCGGCTGGGATGTAAGCGAAGTGGACCGCACCGATGGCGAGCAGGCCGGAATTCGCAACATTACGTTGCTGGTTAAGGGGCAGTACGCCACCGGCGTTATGAACTGCGAAGTGGGCGTGCATCGGCTGGTGCGTATCAGCCCCTATGACGCCAATGCCCGGCGCCATACCAGCTTTGCAAGCGTTGATGCTACGCCCGTATTTGAAGATGCCGACAAGGAACTGGTGATTCCTGAGCACGAGCTTGATATTGTGGCGTTTGTGCGGGCAAGCGGCCCGGGCGGCCAGAATGTCAACAAGGTCGCCTCGGCCATACGTATTACGCACAAGCCCACAGGCGTACAGGTGGTATGCACAAGCGAGCGATCGCAGGTGCAGAATCGTGCTTTGGCGCTCAACCTTATTACCGCCAAGATTCAGCGATTGGAAGAAGCCAAGCGCGATGCCGAGCTTGCCAAGATGTATGGCGAAAAAGGCGAAATTGCCTTTGGTTCGCAAATACGCAGCTACGTGCTTGATGATCGTCGCGTAAAAGATCATCGCAATGGCTATGAAGTATTCCAGCCGGACAAAGTGCTCGATGGCGAGATTCAGGGATTTATTGATGCGCAGCTCAGGTTTAAGGCTGCCGAGCGAATACAATCGGCGGGTAAAGCCAAGTCATGAAATCGCAGCACATATTGTTGCTGCTATTTAATTGTGCGATCATTGCAATGCCGATGCCATTCATGTTGTGGACATTGGCGCTGCCCTCCGATCATTGCGCGGCTGTGATTTTGAATTCGTCAGGGCCGCGTGGCGGCGCATATCCCAAACTACGGCAAATGCCGCAAGCGCCAGTCAATTGTGGTGGTGGGCGCAGCCGGTGGGACTGCAGACTTAACGATCGCTCCTTAGCGCTGCGTCGAGGTGGTTGATGTATTGGCGGCTTCACGACGATGAGCGTGTAAGCGCCGGCTGCGGCGGTGTAATGCCGCCAAAGATAAACACAGCCTATTGCAATGGCGACTGCCACAACCGTTGCGAGCAACCCCAGTATGCGTGTTCGGTGCGCTGTGTCCGCGAAAGGCCTCTACGTTGCAAACCGCTTACATCCCGCGACTCATTTTTTTGTGCAAGGCCGTCGCTGGGTTCCACCCCGGTTAACGCACGATCTTACCGTGCGAGCCTATCTGAAGTTCTACCTCTGCATTTATACTGTATCAGACCGTGAATGCTGGCGGGCAGATGGCTAGCACTCGCTGCCGGGCGGTGGGTGCCGCCAGCCCGGCTCGCCGCCAGTTAAATGGCACAAAGCCGATGCGTAATGCCGGCGAGTTGCCTTCAAGGGTAAAGTTGCCCTCGCGCGGGTTTATAAAATCTGGGTTGGCGACAAGGGAGTGCGGGTCCTCGCCGGCATGCTGCCAAGCGGCAAAGGTACCGCCCAAAAATCGAACGGTTCCGGCGAGATTCCAGTAAAGGTTATGGTCAAACTTGAGATAGGCCTCAAGACGCTGGCCGGCGGGCCGGATGATATTTAACAGCTCGGCAGCTGGGTGCTGGTTGGCGAGAAATATATTGTGCCGCAGAGTCATCTGCAGATGCTTTTCAAACCTGGATCGTCGCATCTGATGTACAGCCCCAAACGCAAAGATGTTATTTTCCACCACGTTGTCTCGGCCATAATGCAGGTGCAACCCGGCCGACTGCGTGAACATGGTAAGATTGTTGCGCGCAACGATGTTACTTGCGCCCTCATCAAAATAAATACCCCATCCGCCATAGCTATTGTCGCTGACGTGCTTGATCACATTGCCTTCAATGATCGTATTGGGCGAAACACCCAGCATATAAATGCCGCCCATGTCAGTGGTAATGCGCTGGCCTATGCGATGAATGTAATTATGCAACACCCGATTGCCCGTGGCGGCGGTTTTTTGATAGCCCCATGTCCAGCCGAGCGAAATACCGGTCTGGTACAGATCGCGAATTTCGTTATGCTGCAGGAGGTTGTCTGCGGCGATGCCAATCCAGATGCCCATAGCACCGGGGTGCTTTCGACCGCCGGAACTGATCGGAGTATTAAAGACGGTATTGTGTCGCGCCAGCGGGGCTGCTGGCGGCTGCTGGGTGCCTCCGATTTTTATGCCGCCGGCGCCCAGGTCGTACAGGCAACTGTTGCGGATTCGGTTGTGTCGGCAGCCGGGGCCTAGCGCAATGCCATATTCTCCAACATGCGCAACTCCGCAAGCGTCAAACGTACAGTGGTGTGCATTGGTGGCCTGTATGGCTCCGCCGAGCATATATTCCGACTGCTCGCTGTGATAGCCCTCGGGTGGGCAATTCCAGTTGGTGAACTGAAACTGAATATTTTCAAACGAGATGTGGCCGGTATTTTCCAACTTCAGCAGATAAGGAAAAACCGGTGCGGTGATGATGGTGCGGTCGGGGTTTTCGCCGGGCAACGGTAGGTAGGTAAGTTCGCCGGAGCGGCGGTCGAGGTACCACTGCCCCGGCTCGCCAAGAGCCTCGCGCACATTTTCAATGATAAAGTGCTTGCCGCGGCGAAGCCTGCGCCACGCGGTGGGCCTGCCTACGGGTGAAACAAAACGCACGATGTTACGGTGCATGTCCAGTGCGCTTATGCGCATGCGCGGAGCAAACCACTCCAAAAAGCACAGCACTTCCACATCGGCGAGGTTATGCCAATGCGGGCTGAACTCTCCGGGCGCAAAGCCCAGTTGGTCGTCGCCACCGCCCGGCTTGGACGCAGGAATCTGATGCGTAATTTTATAAAAGCCACGCAGGGGCAGACGCGGGCGGTATCGCCGCTGGCCATCGGCAAAGATCTGCGAAAACTGCCATCTGCCGGCGGCTACCTCCGGTAGGTGAGTTATCCAGTGCCCGGCCTTGTTAACCCGCCACTGCGAAATTTGTCTGCCGCCACTCATAATGGCCGGTTGGTCCGGATTCAGCGAAGAGAAAATAACCGGTGATGCTGCGGTTCCTCCGTGCTGGGGGCCAAGTTTCAGCGGCTCGCCAAGGGTGTGGATTCCGGGGCATAATACAATGCGGCGCGGCTGAACGGGGTAGATGACCATGCCTGTCAGCCGCCGCAGAGCCGCCGTCAGTGTGGCCAGCGGCCCGTGCAACTCGGCCTGCTGATGCGCAGTTGTTCCATCATTGGTATCCCGACCGTGGGGGCTGACAAAAAGCGTTGTGCCGCCGTGGGCATGCGTTGACGGCAAAGCAGATGCAGCGGCAATCGGCCCGGCAATTTTGGCTGCGGCAATGACCGAACCTGCCGAAACCCCTTTTAGTAAAAATGCCCGGCGCGGGTTCATAACCGATCCTTATGCATGCAGTATAGCCGTGGTGTTCTGGCGGGCCATCAGGAGCAGATATTGCCTACGCATTCATTGGCCTGTGGGTAGTAGCAGCAGATGTTGTGTCATTATTCCAGTTAAGGCAATCGCAAGTTGCTTGGCGTAGCATCAGCCTCGCGACAAGGTCACCGGGCAACAAAGGGCATGATTCTCCCGCACATCAAATTCAACGCACGAGATTTTTTCGCCACACGCTGTTTTAGGGCGCGTAAACAAATAACCGCTACGGTTGACGTGGCGTGATCGTATAGTTCCAGTCGCCGTGGAAGTCATGG
>JBMFVX010000124.1:0-9260 GCA_049965775.1 Phycisphaerae bacterium | reverse complement strand
GGGCCAGGCCGGGCTGGAACCGGTTGATGATGCGGCATCGCTTTTTTTAGAGCAACATGCCGAGGCGCCAAGCGGCAGCGTGGTAACCGCAGCGCTTCAAGGCTCGCGCGTACTTCTGGTGGAGGTTCAGGCTCTTACCGCAGAAAGCATGCTGGGGGCTGCACGTCGTAAGGTCAGCGGCTGCGATTCGGGTCGCGTGGCCATGATCATTGCCGTATTGGAAAAGCGGGCTGGCCTGCGGCTGGTTGATCAGGATGTATTCGTCAACATCGTCGGTGGAATAAAAGTAACTGATCCATCGGGCGATGCCGCCATTGCGCTGGCCATTGCGGGTTCAGCCATGAAGCGCGGCCTGCCGGGTAGGGCTTTGGTGCTCGCCGAACTTGGGCTGCTCGGTGAGTTTCGGGGTGTAAGCAATTTGTCGCAGCGGCTTGGCGAGGCAAGCCGACTCGGCTTTAAGCAGGTTATTCTTCCGGCGCGGCACAGCGCCAACGATAGCGCCGCGGTAAAAGAGGCGCAGCGAACCATGCAGGTGCACTTATGCCAAACGATAGACCAGGCCGTCAGGTTGCTGGAATAGGCCGACGATCAGAACGGCGCTGGCAGTTGCTGCTAATAAATGACCGTGGCACGGGCTTTTGCCGCAAAAGCTGAGGTGAAGGTTATTTCTGCCGGCCGTAGTCGAGAATATCAATGGCGGTACCATGTTGTGGCGGTAGTTCAATTACGTATAAATGATTCAGTCGCCAGGCGGTGCGGAACCAAAGGGCCATCGTGTGCGAAAGTTTTAGCGGCAGATGCGAACACCAAAGACCAAAGCTTAGTCCGCTGGCGTAGAGAGCGTTAAACACATGCCCGCGCGATATGAAATATGTGCGGTGAAGTTTCCAATGGGCGCTGCGCATGGCTTGGCGCCACGATTTTATTGTGCCGATGGTGGGCATAGGCGGTTGTATGCCAGCCGCTGCAGCTCGGCGTAGGTAGATCAAGGCGGGGGCCGCGGCAAGGTGCATGCGTAGTCTTCCGCTGCTGCGGCTTAACGCGATTGTCGCGTGCAGGTTGAAATAGTCTTGTGCCGTTATAACCAGCGGCAAGGGTGGCAAGCCTTGAGCGGTGTTCCGGCGGATGGTGGCCGGGCGAATGGGGTTAAGTAAATCGTACTGTTGAATCAAACTCAATCGTGCGGAAGCGCAGGTGGTGGTCCATGCCATGCGTGTGGATGCTGGCCGGGCGGTTGCAGCGAGCCAGCCGCCGGCGGCAAGCGTTGTAAGGGCGGTAAGCACCGCAAAAGCGGCAACGCGCTTTATTGGCTGTGTGGTCAGCAGTGTTGCCGACCATAGCAAAAGAAGCATGGCTGGAATGTATAAGATGACCGGCCAAAACCAACGGCTGGGAGCATGGGGTGCACCGATGTGCCAATCCGCGAGCTTGGCATTGATGAGAGTTGGCGGGGGTATGCACGTTAGTCCCTTGCCCAACTGCCAGATTTGGTGACCGCTCGCGCTGTTCTCGGAGTTGATTAGTCGCCAAGATGGCCCCATGGGCCAGGCAGGTGGGTTGCGGCCCCAATAATATAAATGCACATCAGCGCAGAGCAGGGCCGCAAGGCGTTTGGGTGACATATCGTGTGCGATGCGGCGTGTGATAACAACAGCTTTACATCCGGCGAGCACAAGAGGCGAAGCGCTGTACAGGTGCTGCCGCGAGAGCAAAAGCGCCATGGCCATGGCGTGGGCAGGTTGCAACTCCTGCAGCCATGCCGCAATTGTGGGCAGATGCTGCTGCAACCGATGCGGAATTGCAATAATAAAGGTACTGGCGCTGGAGGTTTGTGGAAGCGATATGGCCGCAGCTTGCAGAGTCCAGGGCTTGCCGATGCGGCGAACGCCAATCGTAACGGGCCATTGTGCCGGGGGCAGCGTGCTGGGCTGGACGTAAGGGAGTGCTATAAGCGCCGAGGTGGCCGGCGGAGTTACCGTGCATACCCATCGGGGGCCGCCGCGGCCGTCGCGAATGCTGATTTGCAAGTAGTGATCGGCTGCAGCAGGCGGCAGGGGAATGCGAACAATAGCCCAGCCGTTGGGCGCGGGGAGCGAACCGGTTGCCAGTGAAGGTCGCAGAGTCGTCAGCTCGGTCGCTTGGGCGGCGGGGCAAAAGCTTCGCGAGCCAGCGAGCAAAACAAACACGGTGAGCCATAACATGGGCCTAAGTACAGCGCCGCATTTTGCTATGCTTTGCACAGCCGGTGAGTCGCGATGCTTAGATGGTGTGAGCGGCGTGTTTTGCATAAAGGCATTATCACCGGGCCGCGGTATCAGGGCATTTAACCAGCCAAGAGGACCAGGCTTGATTGCTCCGGGTCAAAGTTTAGTCAGCATGGCCGAAGGCAGCATGGCGGCTGCCGCGTTGTCAATAAAATAGCTAAGCGTGCCATCGCGTGGGCCTAGACCCGCTGCTGGACACTCCTCCCGCCCGACGCCATCTACGAGAATGCGCCGCAGCGGGGCGGCTTTGGCTTCGCCGGCCGCAAGCACCAGCACTTCACGCGCTGCGTTAATCAGCGGATATGTGAAGGTAATGCGCTGGACGGGCGGCGGCAATGTTCCTGGGGGAGAATCGGTGACGAGCCGGTTTTTTTCGTTAAGCGCTGCCGAATGTGGAAACAGTGAGGCCGTGTGTCCATCGCTGCCAAGCCCAAGCAAGATAAGATCGAAGCGTGCACCTGGGCTTGCAGAAAAAAAGTCGGTCAGTTCGCGCTCGTAAGCGGCGGCAGCCTCGGCGGCGGTAGGGTGCTGGGTTGGCACCGGAAATACATGGCGTTTGTCGGGTGAGAGCCTGCAAAGCAGCGTGCGAAGCGCCATGCCGTAGTTGCTACGCGGATCGGATGGCAGCACATGGCGTTCGTCGCTCATAAAAATAAAACTTTTGGACCAATCCAACTGCGGAAGCATTTCTGGCGAGGCAAGGTCGGCGTACATTGTTTCAGGCGTGGAGCCGCCGGCGAGGGCAACGGCAAATTGTCCGCGGGCCGCAATAGCACTTTTACCGCTGGCGATAAAACGCTCGGCCGCTTTATGCGATAGCGTGGTGACATCGGGACATACAACGATGGTCGGTTTTTGCACGGCATGAGCCTCTTTGGCGGAGCAACTTCAATCGCTGTCGGCAGGAGCCTCATCGGCGACGGCGTTGTTGACAGGCGACTTGCGAAAAATGGCCAGCACTTTATCCAGCGGCACCACAAAAAGTTTGTTGTCAGGGTCGAACTCGACGGGTATTGCTTCGCGGGGGTCGAAGAGCACTTTGTCGTACTGGCGAATGGGAAAGTCTTCGTCATTTTCAATAAGTTTTGAAATAGCGATGACGCGCCCTGTGAGCGTTGGAATCTCATGATTGCCCGGCAGCACTATGCCGCTTTTGGTTTCGCGGCGGTTGTCATCTTTACGAATGACGACTCGCTTGCCAACTGGCTCGATGAGGTCAAATTTTAAAAGGTCTTTTTTGATGGGCCGGTTATCACTCACAAGCTAACTCCATAACACTATTGGGGATGCCGTCGGCACCTGCGGGGCGAACTGCGTTGACGGCTGGCTGCGTCCGAGAATATATCGCGGGGCGCTCATGCGTTGGGCCGCCGAGGCGTTGCCGTGCGAATGCCGCCTTGCGGCATCAGCGGCCTATAGTACCGCTGGAACTTTGGTAGCCCCAGCCTTCGGGCCGCTCGCCTTCATGCGTTAGTATCTTACGCTAATGGCAGGGCGTTTAACAAGCATTTGACATGATGCGGGCCTGTGCGTATTATCTTAAGTCTATGGCCGGACCACGGGCCGCGACAGTGGTAGCTTTTGACGGATACGTCGAGCGAAACACAAAGCTATGAGGGTTAATCCCCTGGCGGTTGCGTAAGAGTGCAACGGGCTTAGGTTTGTGTTCCCGCCTTTTGACGTTTTTCGATCAACAAGCTGATGAACAACCAAGCCGGCCGGGCGGTTCGTTATTGTGCCGACGGCGGGCGACATGATGGAGTAAGGTTCATGGCGGTAAAGTTTCGTGGCAAGCGCTACAAGGAAAACGCCAAGCTGGTTCCAACCGGCGCGTTAACCGTTGAAAAGGCAATTCCGGTTCTGAAGGGGTTTAAAAAAGCCAAGTTCGATGAAAGCGTGAACTTGGTGGTGCATCTCGGCATTGACCCCAAACAGGCGGATCAGATGGTGCGTGGCTCTGTGAGCCTGCCCAAAGGCATCGGCAAGACGCGCAAGGTGATCGCGTTCGTGCAGGGGGCCAACGTTGAAGTGGCTAAAAATGCCGGTGCGGCTGAAGCCGGTGCTGAAGATTTGATTAAGAAGGTCAGCGATGGCTGGCTTGATTTTGATGTGGCGATCGCAACACCCGACATGATGACCAAGGTAAGCCGCTTGGGCAAGGTTCTTGGCCCCCAGGGCAAGATGCCCAGCCCCAAGGCGGGCACTGTTACCCCCGATGTGGCTACCGCGGTTCGCGAGTACATCGCCGGCAAGGTTGAGTTCCGCAACGACGCGGGAGGCAATATTCATGCCGTCGTCGGTAAGGCCAGCTTTGCCGAGAGCGATCTGGCCGCCAATGTGCATGCATTCCTTGAAACGATTCGGAGGCTCAAGCCCCCAACGGCCAAGGGGCAGTACATTAAGAGCGTAACGCTGCACAGCACGATGAGCCCCGGCCTGCAGTTGGATACCGCTCATCTTGACATGGAAACGGCGGAGGCCTGAGCCAGGGCCGCAGCCGATGAAAGTGTTTTGCAGGTAAACATAGAAAAGTCGCACGGTAGTCGCAAAAAGCAAAGGTGACACTATGAGTAAACGAATTAAAAATCTGGTCTCCAGCGAAATTGAAAAGCGTCTCAAGGGCGCTGACAGCGTGGTGGTGGTCGATTACATCGGCATCAGTGCCAACGATACCAATCGGCTGCGTTCAAAACTGCGGGCCAAAAAAGTCCGCATGACGGTTATTCCCAATGCCCAAGGTTCGCGTGCCCTTGACCGCGCAGGCCTTAAGGGTGCGGAAAAGATTCTTTCCGGCACCAATGCACTCGTTTACGGCGGCGAGTCGGTGGTGGACGTCGTGAAGGAACTGGTCGAGCAGGCCAAAGAAATCGCGAAGCTGCGCATTAAAGGCGCCGTCGTAGAGGGGCAATTGCTCGACAAAGGCGCTACCGAAGCGCTCGCCAAAATGCCCAGCAAGAAAGAATTGCAGTCCATGGTTGTCGGACAGATTGCCGGCCCTGGCCGCAAACTTGCCGGTCAGATTGTCGGCCCCGGCCGCACCATTGCCGGCCAGATCAAGGCATTGATTGAAAAGAAAGAAAAGGAATCGCCGGCGGCGGCTTGAAGGTGCCGTGCAAAAGTTTGAGTTTCGTTTTCGCGCGTGGTGCAGCCTGCCTTGAGCAGTTAAAACGGGGCACGGTGTCCTGGCTGGCGACGGCGGATTTTTGAAAGGTTGGTTGTACCATGGCAGAATTTGCTGCTGAAATCGTGGAATTGGGTGATAAGATTGTCGCCCTGTCGCTGCTGCAGGCCCGTCAGCTTAGCGATTATCTTAAGGAAAAGCACGGCATTGAAGCCGCCGCCGGCGGTGCGGTGGTGATGGCCGCTGCTGCGGGCGGCGCCGCGGGTGGCGGTGCTGCAGCCGCTCCTGCTGCTGAACAAACCACGTTTGACGTGGTGCTGAAGGCAGCCGGCGAAAAGAAGATTCAGGTCATTAAAGTAGTTCGCACCGCCACCAACCTTGGCCTCAAAGAAGCCAAGGACATGGTTGAAGGCGCACCGAAGGTCGTCAAGGCCGGTGTGGACAAAGCCGAGGCTGAAAAGCTCAAGAAAGAGCTTGAAGCTGAAGGCGCCACCGTGGAACTCAAGTAATACCAACAATTGGTATTGCCTGGTTTCAGGTGTAGTGATCCCTATCGCATCAGCAGGGTGTCGGCGCAAGCCGGCGCCCTGTTTTTTTTGCTAATTTCAGACTGCAGCCGACGTTTGCAATGGTAGTACGGGCGTGCGAGCCGTCTGTCGCGATCGCGCTGGTTTGCAAGAATGCCGCGAGCGAGCATTGGAGGACCTGCCCCAGCGATTCAGTTTGCCGTCGCGTTTTTCGTCTCGGCTGATACGTTACAAAATTCTATCTGCCGTTAACGCATTGATGAAAGGCATCCATGAGTTGTTTGGTAATTGGCCCGACCATGCCGTTACCGATGGTGCGTCGGTCTATAGTGTTGACGGGAATAACCTCCGCGCCGGTGCCGGTAAGAAAGCATTCGTCGGCGGTGTACAAGTCGGTGCGCATAAGATTGGTTTGTCGGTTGGGAATTGCGAGTTTGGCGGCCAGTTCCAGCACCACCTGCCGGGTGATGCCCAGCAGCAGACCGCTTTCTTCCGGCGGGGTGAGCAGCTCGCCCCGGCGCACAATAAAGATGTTGTCGCCGGTACATTCGCACACATAGCCCAGATGGTTGAGCATGACGGCTTCACCCACACCGGCGTCAATCGCTTCGAGTTTGGCGAGGATGTTGTTGAGATAGTTAAGGCTCTTTATTTTGGGCGATAGAGCCGCCGGGGCGGTGCGCACGACGCTTGCGGTGATGATCGCCATGCCGGTTAAGTACATCTCCGGCGAGTACATTTGAATTTTATCGGTAATGATGAAAACGCCGGCTTTTTTGCATGTTGCCGGCGATACGCCCAAAGCGCCGATGCCGCGGGTGGCTACAAGACGTATATAAGAATTATGCAGTTTATTGGCGGCCAATGTTTGGGCAATTCCTTGAGCCAACTGTTCTTGCGTGTAAGGCATTTGCAAGCGAATTGCTTTGGCAGAATCGAAAAGCCTCTGCAGGTGCTCTTCTTGGCGAAACACCTTGCCGCTGTATTGCCGCAGGCCCTCAAAAACGCCATCGCCATAGAGCAGGCCATGGTCAAACACACTTATTTTAGCCTGTTCCTGTGGAACCAGCGTCCCATCCATCCAAACTACATTGCCCATGCCGCAGCCTTAATTTCAGTCCAAATATCAAGATTTATAAGTGTAAACGATAATGAATGGGCTGGCAAAACCCGCAGAATGGGTGATGTAGCCTAAACCTAAAAAAAGGCACCGTTGGTGCATTTGCAAGGCTGGGCGGTGCTGGCGTATACTACACGGCCCGTTTGGCGGCGGCGTAGCTCAGTTGGTAGAGCGCGGGATTCATAAGCCCAAGGTCTCCGGTTCGAGTCCGGACGCCGCTAGTGGTTAAAAAGTACGGCCTGGCAAGGCTGGAGTATACGAGAGCCGCCTGAGGCGGTGCACGAGGCATACAGGGCGCTGCGTTTGGCGCCAAGCAGAAAAGGAATCCGTTATGAAAGAAAAAGTTCATCCTCGGTACAATTTCGTCAAGGCGCACTGTGCCTGCGGCAATACGTTTGAAACCGGGTCTTCGCTTAAGAAGATTGAAGTTGAAATTTGCGGCGTTTGTCATCCGTTCTACACCGGCAAGCAGAAGTTTGTGGATACCGCCGGGCGCGTGGAGCGATTCCAGAAGAAGTACGCCAATTTCAACGTAAAGTCTGCCGCCTCCGGCAAGAAGTAGACGCATCGGCACAAACAGTTGTAAGCGCCGCAGGCCCCCCAGGCTTGGCGGCGTTTTGTTTTAGCCACAGGGGCGATAGTTCTTACGGCCCGCCGCGAGTTTACCATGCAGATCCCTGCCGCTTATCAGCGCATTATTGAAAAGCTTGAAGAACAGTTGCAGGCTCATGCCGCCATTGAAGAACAACTTAATGACCCGGCAACCGCTGCCAATAAGGCGTTAATGTCGGAGCTATCGCGCCGCCATGGAAGGCTTACGCGTTCGCTGGTGCTGTACCGGCAATACCGCCAAACGCGCGAAAAGCTGGAAGAGGCCGAACTGCTGCTGGGCCAAACCGGCGGCGAGGCGGAGTTTGGTCAGATGGTGCAGGAAGAAATCCGCATTCTCTCCGAAAAGGCTGCGGGCGAGTTGGAAGCCATTGTTGACGACTTTTTGTCGGCTGATGCCATATCGTCCGATTCGGTCATTATGGAAATACGCGCCGGCACCGGCGGCGATGAAGCGTCGCTCTTCGCGCGTGATCTTGCCGAAATGTACCGACGCTATTGCGAGAGCAAGCACTGGAAGTTTGAAGTGCTTGATTTTTCGGCAAGCGATTTGGGGGGCTTCCGCGAAATTGTGATCAACATCAAAGGCACCGGTGTTTATCAGGCGTTGGCTCTGGAAGGGGGAGGGCATCGCGTACAGCGGGTGCCCGCCACCGAAACGCAGGGCCGCATACACACCAGCGCCGCCACCGTGGCGGTGCTGCCCGAGGCTGATCAATCTGATATTGAAATAAACCCGGAGGAAGTTCGCGAGGACGTTTCGCGGGCGGGTGGGCCTGGCGGACAGAACGTGAATAAAGTTGAATCGGCGGTGCAACTTACGCACTTGCCCACGGGCATTACGGTGCGCATGCGCGAAGAACGCAGCCAGCACAAAAATCGCGACAAGGCTTGGAGACTGCTGCGTACGCGCGTGTTCGAGCATTTTGACTCAAAACGTCGCGCCGAACGCGCCAGTGCCCGCCGACAGATGATAGGCTCGGGTGACCGCAACGAGCGCATTCGCACCTACAGCTTCCCGCAAAATCGCCTGACCGATCATCGCCTGAACCGAAATTTCGCCCTCGAGCCGATTTTGGCCGGCCACATGGATGATTTGACGCAGGCACTGATGCAATACAACCGGCAGCAACGGCTTGAGTCGCTCGACATTGCCGAAAAAATCGGCGAATAGGCCGCAGCAGGTGCGGCGTAGCCCCCTTAACCGAGCGGCACGCATCATCGGCGTAATCCTCGTGGAACCAGAGATTGGGTTGTTGTCCCGGCGATGCTCGCGGTGCTTGGGCACCTGTCCGGAGGAGCTCGATGCATCGCAGCAGAAGGAATGGCGTTTGGCCTATTTCTGCTGGGAGGTAGGCATCGCAGGTGCGATTACGAGCGTTTCGATTGGTGCTCTGGGCTTGGCCGCCAGCACGTATTTTGGTAAGTGTTTACCGCTCTGCGGCAGATATTCACAATAAGGGCCTGTGACAAAATAAATATTATGTTTTAGGGTCATTTTCGTTGGCTTTTCCGATAATCGTATAATTCCATTTCGGATGGGTCGCATGAGGTGTGAGACTTACTGTTTGCATCTGCTGATTGCTGATCTTGATCTTTGTAGCGTAAGCCTTGGCGTC
>JBMFVX010000123.1:0-9329 GCA_049965775.1 Phycisphaerae bacterium | reverse complement strand
GGTGGTTTGTGGTGGAAACTTTCGGCCTTATTTGCAAGATAATGCGGTTTTTGGGGCCGAAGTGCGAAAGTTGGGCTAAGGCAGGCTTGGTGCACCAGCCGCCAGCGGAGGGATATATCGCCTGGAACGCCAACTTTTGATCAGGGCTTGACCGCGGCGGTGGTTGGCTCATCACACGGCCCGAACTTAAGGATTGTGTCAAGAACGCCATCAAGGCACTTTGTGAAGTCATGAAATGGGAATGCGATATTTTGTAGAGCTTCACACCATCTGCGACAAATACCACGCGAGTTGTTCGGGGGTTTGATTGCCGGCATCTACCGTGATGTCGGCGGCGGACTGATACAGCGGCGTGCGAAGGGCGAGCAGTCGCTTCACCTCTTCGAGGCCGCCAGAGGCGGTGAGGTTGGGGCGCGTGTGCTGTGATGCGGCATCGGCGTTTATGCGCTGATAAAGCACTTCGGCTGTAGCCGACAGCCAGACGACTTTGCCGTTGTGTTTAAGATCGCTGACGTTGGCTGGATCGAGCACCACGCCGCCGCCGGCGGCGATGACCGTATTATTCAATCGGGTGGCTTGGGCTACAGCGTCGCGCTCCAGGGCGCGAAACGCCGGCTCGCCGCCGGCGGCGAATATTTCGCGGATGGTTTTGCCCGCCTGGGCCACGATAAGCTCATCGGTATCGCAAAACGCCATGCCAAGGCGGGCGGCGAGCAACTTGCCCACCGCCGACTTGCCAGACCCGCGATAGCCAATGAGCGCAATGTTCATGGGCATGACCTCAATATGTGCAATAGGCTTACCGCACCACGCCGATGGTCAGCAGCAGGTTGGCATAAATACGCTGCTCGCCGGTGGCAATGGTCAGGCAAACGTCGGGGGTGGACGCCTCATCGTAAAATTTGAACCGCTCGATGCGATCAAGCTTAACGCCCGAGCCGGCATCATCGAGGAGCTTTTTGAACTCAGCAAAAACCGGAGGGTCTTGCTTAAGTGCGTAAGGCCCGGTGCGAGCGGGCTGCATGACGGCGGCGGCTTCTACCGGAACCGCCGCGAGCAGAGCCTTGAGTACATCGGTTACCTGCAGCATGCCCGGGGATAAGTTTAAAAACACGAGCTTGCTGTTAGGCCCGCGTTTTGTGGCGAACGGATAGTTGCCATCCGCAATGAGAACTCTGCTGGAGTGACCGCTGCTGCCGAGCGCCTGCAGAATTTCGGGATGAAGTAATTGGGTTTTGAGCATGAGGTTCTCCTGTTTGTAAGGCCCTATGAAAAAATATTTTTCAGCCGGCGCGGCGTTTAATCCAGTCCTGCCAGCGTTGGGTTTCAACCGGTTGATAGGTTCGCAAGTTGACGGTTTTGGCCACCAGTGCACGGGCTTCGGCAAGCGAGGCAATTTGCCCGACCGCCATGGCCTGAGCGATGGCGTTGCCAAGGGCGGTAGCCTCCACCGGGCCGGCAAAAACGGTAAGGCCGGTGGCGTCGGCGGCCATCTGGTTGAGTAATTCGTTTTGTGAGCCGCCGCCCACAATGTGCAGCTTGTTAAACTTGCGCCCGGTCACTTCTTCCAGCATGAGCCGCACATGATGATAGGTTACCGCCAGGCTTTCAAGAATGATGCGGGTAAAACGCCCCGGTGTTTCGGGAATGGGCTGGCCGGTGCGGCGGCAGTGTTCGGCAATTTTGCCGGGCATATCGCCTGGTGCACCAAAGCCGGGGTCTTCGAGATTGAGCAGGGCGGTATGGCCCGGTTCTTCGCGGGCGAGTTGCACGAGTGTGCGGTATTCAAACTCTTTGCCCTGGCGAGCCCAGGCGCGGCGGCATTCCTGCAATAGCCAAAGCCCGGCGATATTTTTGAGCAACCGAATGGTGCCGCCTACGCCGCCTTCATTGGTGAGGTTGTAGCGCATGGCCCGGCTGTCGAGCACGGGCTGGGCGACTTCAGCGCCGAGCAGGCTCCAGGTACCGCTGGATAAATACAGCCAGTCGTCGCCGGTGGCGGGTACAGCGGCCACGGCGCTGGCGGTATCGTGGCTGCCTACGGCCAGCACCGGCACGCCATCGGCACGCAGGGTTTCGCCGATGTCGCGCTGCACCGGCCCAATAACGCTATTGCCGGTGCACGGAATAACCATTTCGGCAAACAGCGATGGCGGTATACCAATGCCCGCCAAAATATCGCTTGACCATTGGCGTTGGCGTGCGTCAAGCATTTGCGAGGTTGACGCGATGGTGTATTCATTGGTGCAGCGCCCGGTAAGCCAATAGGCAAAAAGGTCCGGCATAAACAAAAGTGTTTTGGCACGAGCGAGGGTTTCGGGCGTTTTGGCGGCAACGGCTGCGAGTTGAAAAAGGGTGTTAAGCTCCATGGTTTGAATGCCGGTAATGCCATAGACTTTTTCGCGGGGCAGGTTTGCGTAGACTTTGTCAATCATGCCGCGGGTGCGGGCGTCGCGGTAATGGGTGGGGTTGCCAATAAGTTGGCCGTGGCCATCAATAAGGCCGAAGTCCACGCCCCAGGTGTCAATACCGATGCCGGAAATATTTGGGTTTTCGGCGGTGGTTTTGGCGATGCCAGCCTGAATTTCGCTCCAGAGGCGCAGTGCATCCCAGTAGAGTGTGCCGCCGGCATTGACGGGTCCGTTGGCAAAGCGGTGCATTTCCTGCAGCATCACGCCCGCCGGGCCAACCCGTGCGAGCATCACGCGGCCAGATTCCGCCCCTAAGTCAACTGCAATGTAACCATGTTCCGCCATAAGGTCTCCGTTGTTAACTATCCCAATCCAGGCCATTACTCGTACAGGCTCCTACGAGCCTCGGCGAGTAACCAACAACTATAATCGAGGTAAGATGGTTTGTCGGCAAGTGTTGAGGCGGGACGAACGCAAACTTTCGTCCCGGCGGATGTTGGCCTCTTGCGCGGGCGCGGCTTTTGGGCGGCAAGGGCCTCGGACCAATTGTTTTCGGAAGCAAAGCCGCGTAAGGTAGCGTTTCATGCAGTTTGGAAAGGTTTACCGATGAGCGACATACCCCATTTGCCTCAAGGCTTTGATATTGCGCGTGAGTTTCCGATTGTTGCGCGGTGGCGGTTTTTTAATCATGCCGGCGTGGCGCCCATCAGCGCCCGCGCAGCGGCCGTGATTGAACAGTTTGCCCGCGAGGCCCGCGATGATGCCTACCTTACCGGGCGATGGTATCAACGCGCGGAGCTGGTGCGACGCGCGGCGGCGCAGCTAATTAACGCCGACGCGGCCGAGGTTGCCTTCATCAAAAATACCAGTGAGGGCATTGCGTTTGTCGCCAAAGGTTTGCAATGGCAGCCTGGCGATCAGGTTATAAGCACGGCGGTAGAGTATCCATCTAATGTTTATCCGTGGATGAATCTGGCTCGCCGTTATGGCGTAGAGCACATGATGGTTAGGGAGCGTGATGGCCGCATTGACTCGGCCGAAATCTTTGCCGCCGTTACACCCAAAACCCGCATGATAGCGCTATCGCAGGTTGAATACGCCAGCGGCTTCGCCCACGATATGGCGGCGATTGGCAGGTTCTGCCGTGAGCGAGGCATTTTGTTTTGCGTGGATGGCATTCAGGCGGGCGGGGTGTTGCCGGTGGATGTTAAGGCCATGAACATAGATTTTTGGTCGGCCGACGGGCACAAGTGGATGCTTGGGCCTGAGGGGGCCGGTGTGTTCTATTGCCGCCGGGAGCTGCTTAACAAGCTCGAACCTGAGATCGGCTGGATGAACGTGATTAACGCGAGCGACTACGGCCATTACGACTTTACGCTGCGCAGCGACGCGAAACGCTTTGAGTGCGGCTCGTACAATATTCCCGGGGTGCTGGCGCTGGGAGCCTCGCTGGATTTGCTGCTGGAGGTGGGGATAGACCTGATCCATCGGCGTACGCTGGCATTGGGCGATTATTTGTGTGACCGGCTGCGCGACCGGGGCTACCAACTGGTAAGCAGCCGGCGGCCCGGCGAGGCAAGTGGCATTGTGTCGTTTGTGGACCCGCAGCGACGCCACGGGCAGATTATTCGTCAGCTTGAAGAGCAGAACATTATTATTGTAGAACGCGAAGGGCGCCTGCGTGCATCGCCGCATTTTTACAATACCGCCGCCGACATTGATGCGTTGACTGAAGCGTTGCCGAAGGCGTAGGATCGCGGCCTGCGGGCCGCGAGAGTAGGAGAGAGTTGAGCAGGTGAGAAGTAGAGCTTGGGGCGCTGCGCCTCTGGACTCGCTTGCTACGCTGCCGCGAGGCGGACGTCGGGGGCGTTCGGTGTACCAGATAGCACACTTCTTGCAGCAAAATTAAAATGTTAAAGGTATGCGGTGCGGTCTAAGGGCCTGTAAAGAAATAACATGTACTCATATGGCGCAGGAATTTTGGCCGTCGGCGAGGCGCGAGCGACGCGCATACCCCGCCTGGTGGGTCTGTAAGGAGCGAGTAACGAAGCCGGCGGCCAAAAGAACCGGCCAGATCGTACAGGTTATTTCTTTACAGGCCCTAAACGGCTTTGCCGGCGCTGGCGCATCTGTTCGCCTATGGCGGTCAGGGCCTGCGGCGCCAACACACGCGATGCCAGCGGAAATATTTCCTGCTCTTCCATGGCGATATGCGGCTGGTACAAGCCAATCAGCGACGCAATAAGGCCCTTGAGTTCCCGCCGATTCTCTTCGGAAATAACGCTGGTACTCAGCCACTCTTCGGCAAGTACGCCAAGGCGCTGATGCAACTCTTCGGCGATGACATGATCGGCCGCAAGGCGATTCAATTGAACGACAACCTCCGCCACCGCAACGTTACCACTGGCCCGCATCGCCGGAAGCAGCGATTGCTCTTCATCCTGGTTGTGCCGCGGGCCGGAGATTTTAAAATAGTCGAGCGCGGCTCGCAGGGCCGCACGATTTGGCTCGTCGAGTACAGGGGCTTGCGCAACTTTTTGCAGCACAAGCAGGAATCGCTCGATGCGGCGGTGGCAATCCATCATCAGGTCGAGCGGGTGATTAAAATCTGCCTGCGGTTTGTCACCAATATTTATAGGCATAAAACAAATCCTCATGCTAAACGTTGGGCGATCGCCCACCCAGCGATTGTTTGCCGCGCCGAATGCGAAGTCCGGGACGGCGCTTTTCTATCGCTGCGGTAGACTCGGCGAGAGCGGCCAACTGCCCGGCCGTAGCTCGATTTTGTATGGCACCAAACAACACGCGTTCTTCCCATCGTATGTGGTCGTGGAGCTTTTGCCCCAACTCTTTACACCAGGGGCCAGACGGCGGCCGGCTTGCCGACTTAACCCCGCCCGCTTCAGCGAGCGTGCGAATTTCATTATGCTCGTGCCGCAATTGGGCGATTTCGGGCGGCAGCATCAAGCCGATTAAGAGTTGCTCTTCCTGCGTAAAGTGCTCGGCAATTTCGGCATTCCAGCAGTCATAAAAATAGCTTACCGCAGCCGCACGAGCGACTGGATCCCCGGCCGCGGCGTCCACCAGACGATTTGCGGCCTTGAGACCAATAAAATGATCGCGTGAGAACGGCTGCAGGCTTTGGTGGCGTTTTAGCGGGGGATGATGGCGTTGAGCTGTCATAAACGCGACCTCACGAGTCTTTTCCACCTCGCATCTTAGCAGACGGGCTGGCGGCAACATAACCGACAGCATCATAATACACTATTTGTATCTTGAACTCCATAATTGTTTCTGCTATGCTCTATTTAGAAGGCCGGTATGAAGCCGGCCCAGTTAAACGCCAAAGAGGTGACATATGACCGCAGCTGCATCCCAACCAAGTCTTAACCTGACCAATACGGTCGCCGAGTGGGTGCGTCAAGACCCCGCACGCTCGCGCATTTTTGAAAAATATGGCATTGACTATTGCTGCGGCGGCAAGGCTACACTGCAACAGGCCTGCAACAAACGCGGCCTGCAAACCGAAGAGGTGTTAGCGGCTTTGCACAGCGCTCAACCCATGCCTGACCAGTGCGATTGGAGCACATCCACGCTAAGCGACCTTGCCAATCACATTGAGCAAACGCACCACGCCTTCCTCAAAACCGAATTACCACGCGTTGCAACCCTGCTTGGCCGTACCCTCCATGCTCATGGAGCGAGACATGTCTGGCTGGCGGAACTTAAGGCCACGTTTGACCGCTTTGCCGCCGAGATGGATGCACACATGTTTAAAGAGGAACGCATTTTGTTCCCGCGCATTCGGCGGATAGACGAAGGTGATCGCTCACAGGAAGTTGACCAGCCTGTAGCCATAATGGAGCATGAGCACGACCGCGCCGGAGCTGATCTTGAGGCCATGCGGCAACTGAGCAACAACTACACTCCACCACCGGATGCCTGCAACACATTTGTTGCCGCGCTCGATGCTCTGCGGCAAATAGAGAATGATACTTACCTTCATGTTCATAAAGAAAACAATATTTTGTTCCCCCGGAGCGTTTCCAGGGGACATAAGGCCCATGCGTAACGTCCGGCCAAACCAGCACGCATTGGTAAATCGCCGCGCAAATTAGCTCAACCAATTTTCGCATCCCCCCGACGCACGGTTCTGGCGCGATGAGGCCCTTTGCCGGCTGCGGGCAGGCTGCGACGGATAAAATCGGCTTTGCGGACGGTAAATTTGGCGATCGCCGGCAATCTGATCCACTTTTTTGTTGACGATTTTGACTGATGGTGGTATTAACCAAGGTTATTGACGGGCTTTTTTGCCCGTGCGGGCACAGGATGGGCGGCTAATCCTTGCTCAAACAGGACTGAATATCTTTTATCGGGGTGTTTTGGCCATGGATCATAGCAAAACAGCAGTCCACGTGTCATCCCAAGGGGCAATGCAGCGGTGGCAGCGAGCCTGCTTGAGCCTCGCGCTTACGGCGACGCTTGGGGGCTTGGCCGGCTGTGGCTACGGATCGGCCAATAAATCCGATTCGCAAGCCTTAAAGGCCAGCAACAAAGCCTCCAGACTCACCGCCAGCGCCGGCGACTTTCGGCCCAAAGCCAGCTTTCCGGGCATGTTAAGCCAACCCATCATGTCGCATAGCGCCCTTATGAGCTATGTGCAGCAACAGAAGCGTCAGGCGCGGCACAATCCTTCGGCCTATCTACAGCCACAGTCAGTCGAGCGCGATCTTCATACCGCAGACCAAATCCTTCACGAGGCGCTGCAATCGCCCGCACTCAGCTATCAGTATAAAGAGCTTCTTCTTAGCCAAGCGGGCTTTGTCAAACTGGCAGAATCGGAGCGGGCGTTACTGAACGCAAGCGCCAAGGTAAACAACATACGATTCCAATCCGATCATGTCGCGTTGGAGTCGCTCAAGGTTGCCGGCTATCAGGCTCAGATGGCCCCGCTGCAAACCGCCGCGCAAGGCGGTAATGCTTATGCTTCGCAGCTTGCCGCTGCGCAGCAGGCCCAAAGCCAGGCGGACGCGACTGCTCAAACAGCGGCGGCCCAGGTGGCAGCCCTTGAGGCGAAAATCACCCGCCGCAAGGCCGATCGCATGACGCTCATCAGCCAGGGCATGGCTCTGCAGGATAAATCGCACGTTACCACCGGCGATACGTCGCTAACGCTATTTAAGCAGTCGGTTGCCAAGTTTAATACCGCCGCAGCGCTAAGCCAGCAGGTTGAAGACCTTAGCCTTCAGCTTGCCAACGCCCAGGCAGACGCCACAATGGCCGCGTCCGCTCTGGCGGCCGCCAAGCGGCAGGTAAGCGACCTGACCGAGGCCGACAAGGCGGCCAAAGCCTATGCCGCTGGCATGAGCGAGCAGGCCCAGGCGCTCACCGCGCGGGTGCAGGCCCTCATCAATAACCCTCACAGCAAAGTGCCTACTCTGCAGCAACAACTGATATCTCTCGAATCACTCTATCATTCAGCCGACAAACAGGCAGCAGTTGCAGCGGCAGCCGCTCGTGCCGCCCGGAGCAATCTAAGCCTCGCCGCCAACGAACAGAGAATGCATTACGTTGAAGCGCAGCAACTAACCGCCAAAGGCATGAGTGCATTTGACCCGCTGGTGACTGTTCAGGAAGACAAAACCACCGAATGCCTGCTGGACATTTACCAAGCCGTTGCCGACCTGCGGGCAGGCCAGGCAGATTGGCTTCGCGTAATAGCCGGCACGCTTGCCGCACAAACAGCCTCCGATGCTGGCAAGGCTTATGCGGTTATTAACAGCACCAGCCCTATGACCGCACCCACCAGCAAACAAGTTGAACAATACCGTACTGCTGCTACCGCCGCGCTCAAGCAGGCTCTGTCAGACCTGAAACAAGCGGCCATCGCCTACCCCTCCGGCCAATCGCCGGTAAAATGGCTCACGCCGGCACTTAAATCTATTGTTGAAACGACCTACGCGGGCGTTACGAGCAACCCGGCGCAGGCTGCTGCCCTGCTCTCGGCCGCCTCGGACGATGCCAAGGCCGCCAAACAACTGAATCCATTCTTGCCGTTTTGATTGATGCCGGTCGAGCATTAGCCCGACATTGCTTTACTTTACCGCGCCTCATCGGCCGCGATGGCGATATGCTTTCATCCGCGAGCGTACAAAACTCAGGTGATATTCATCGGTTTCAAGCGAGCGGCGGCGGCGAGCCATTTCAATGCGGCCAACGATGCAGGCCATTTGCGTTTCGTCCATAGCAACTGGCTGCGCCTGCAAAAGCCGGGGAATCAGCTCGTTCAACAGCAGCACCGCCGGGTCGCGCGGGGTTTGAAATCTGGCCGTTCCGGTAAACACAACCAAGGACGTAATCGGCACACCTGGCATCTTGAGGCACGCCTTAAGCGCCCGCACATGGCCGTGGTTCTGGTGCAGCGGATTTTGAAACGGCGACTTTCGCCGATACAGCACCTGCATCCATCGCGACTGACCTGCATCGCCGAATATCCAACCTTGATAGTGCTTGGTTTCAATAACGTACACTCCCGCACGGCACACGAGAATATGGTCTATCTGCGAGGTGCCATCCGGTGTGGGCAGCGTGACATTGTTAATGAGCACATGCGGCTGACGAAACTTGGCCTCAATTTCATTGGCGACCAGCGCTTCACCCCTGGACGCAGCAATGCCTGTTTGACGACGCAGCAAAAACCCCAGCAGCAGGCCTATGGCCAGGGCGGCCAGCGTAAGTAAGGGAGCGATTGCTGAGGGATGTCCCATCACAGGCATGGTACGAGTGTTGTTTATGCCCCGTCAATCGTGTGCCAAAAGAGTGCGGCCCGGCAAGCACAAGGCTAAGGGCGCGTAAACAAATAACCGCTACGGTTGACGTGGCGTGATCGTATAGTTCCAGTCGCCGTGGAAGTCATGG
>JBMFVX010000122.1:0-9358 GCA_049965775.1 Phycisphaerae bacterium | reverse complement strand
CATGACTTCCACGGCGACTGGAACTATACGATCACGCCACGTCAACCGTAGCGGTTATTTGTTTACGCGCCCTAAGTCGCGAAAGCCACGCCGCATGCAGGATGGAGTGCTTAAACGACCAGCGTCTCGGCGACCATTGAGCCGCGAGCGATCGCCAGCTATTTTTAGTAAGTGTGATCACTTTGGCTTATAACGCTTTGCCGCCGCCGCTCAATGCACCTACAATGCCAATGTGTGCAAGCAGGAGAGTAATCATCCATGCGCAAAGCATCTGTCGGCATTATCGGTTGCGGCAACATCAGCACAGCGTACCTGAAGGCTGCCCAGCGTTTTGATAATTTGCAGGTAACTGCATGCGCCGACCTTGATCTTGCGCGGGCCAAATCCAAGGCCGCCGAGTTTGAGATTCCAACAGCCTGCTCTCCAGAGCATCTTGTTCGGCGCGATGATGTGGATATTGTCCTGAATCTGACAATTCCGGCCGCACGCGCCGATGTAGCGTTGGCGGCGCTCGATGCCGGCAAGCATGTGTATGGCGAAAAGCCTCTGGCGTGTTCGCTCGCAGACGGACGAAAAATCAAGGCGCTGGCCGCGAACAAGCAACTTCGGGTTGGCTGTGCTCCGGATACGTTTCTCGGCGGCGGCCTTCAAACCTGCCGCAAGCTCATTGATGACGGTTGGATAGGTCAGCCTATCGCAGCGTGCGCCTTTATGACCAACCATGGCGTTGAAAGCTGGCATCCCAGTCCAGATTTTTACTACCAGCCCGGCGGCGGACCGATGATGGACATGGGGCCATATTATCTGGCCGCGCTGGTCAGTATTCTTGGCCCGGCACGTCGGGTGTGCGGCTCCGCCCGTATAACCTTTCCCGAACGCATCATTACCAGCCAGGCTCATTATGGTCGCGTCATACCGGTGAGTACACCCACACACGTTGCCGGCACCATAGACTTCGCCTGCGGAGCGATTGTTTCGGTACTGATGAGTTTTGACATTTGGGGGGCTGATTTGCCTTGGATAGAAATCTACGGAACCAGCGGATCGTTAAAAACACCCGATCCCAATACATTTGGCGGCGTGGTTCAGGTGCGCCGTGCCGGGGCTACCACATGGTCGCCAGTGCCGTTGACGCATGGTTATGTGGATAACTGGCGCGGCCTGGGATTGGCCGATATGGCGGCCGCACTGGCGTCAGGAAGGCCACATCGAGCCAGTGGCGAACTGGCTCTGCACGTACTCGAAGCAATAAATGCGTTCTTAGAGTCATCCGCTGATAAACGCTATATCACATTACAATCGGCTGTGGAGCGTCCCGCGCCGCTGCCCATGAATCTACGCGACGGTCAAATAGACCCATAGGCGAGTTACCACGCACTTAGCTAAGTGATGAACGCTGCGCTTGCAAGAATCAATACCTGGCTTGAATCGCCAAGCGCAAGTCCTATCCAATACTGCCGGCCAGAGCTTTGGGAAGCATGGCAGCAATGTCGGTAGCCAGCAAACCAACAGGCCCAATAGCTTCAGCCGCCAAGTCACCGGCAAGGCCGTGTACATAGACGCCCAGCACCGCCGCCTGCGCGACCGGTATACGTTGGCCGATGAACGCGGCAATTACACCGGAAAGCACATCACCGCTGCCTGCGGTGGCCATGCCAGGATTTCCGGTGTCATTAATGGCATGCCGCGATCCATCGGCAATAACCGTGCGGTGCCCCTTGAGTACCACCACACAGCCTGTTGCGCGGCTTAAAAGCTCCGCTAAGGCGGTTCGGTCAGGAGCGCCGGACGATGCCGCTGGCGGCTCAGGTTCAGTTGGCGGTTCCGCCCAGTCGAGCGGGGCGCCATCGGCCGTCGAAGGATGTTCGTCTTCCTGAATAGCCGCCTTGCGCTTTGACTCGCTGAGTTCTTCTGTCGTGTCGCCGGGCGCAGTGGCCATCGCCATTGCGCCGCCCCGGCGGCTTACCGCCCCCATCAGCCGCATGAACTCGCCGGTATGCGGCGTAAGGACAACATTACCCCAGTTACGCCGCTGCGGCCATTCGCTGGCTTCCAAAGTCGCAATGGCATTAAGCGCATCAGCATCCAGCACCAAGGGGCCGGCGTGCCGTTCCAACAGATCCAACACAATTCGCTTGACGGTTGGTGACTGCCCCAGCCCGGGCCCGACAACGACCGCGTCGTGCTCGTCAGCAAAGCTGATAAGCCCTTTGACGTCACGGCTGCTCAAAGCAAAACCCGTCGCGGTCGGACATAACGTAATTACCGCGGGAAGAATTTCTTTGGGCACAGCAACCCGCACCAGGCCGGCACCCGTGCGTGCAGCCCCCAGTGCTGCCAGAGCCGGAGCGCCCACCATCGTTTCAGAACCGCCTATGATTAAAACCCGGCCGAAATCTCCCTTGTGTGCGTCATCTAAACGAACCGGTAACTTTGGTTTTTCAATTGTTTCCATCCCGATAGACTATGGCCCCTTGGCGTTGACGGCAAGTGATGTGCGGCACCGAGCGCCCGCAAACAGGCCCAAGACCACTTGAAGGCTGGCTGATCGCCTTTTTACCGGTTATCCTTGCACCTATGCAAATTGCGATAATCGCCAATCCGTCCAAGCCTGATGCGGTTGCCGCGGCACACAAGGTACAGGCCTTTGTGCACCAGCAATCGGCTGATTGCTCGGTACAATTCGTATCTGACGTTTCCGCGGATGCGTTGGCCCGATTAAAAGCTGATCTGGTCATCGTTCTGGGTGGAGATGGAACACTGCTGCAAGCTGCGAGGTTTTTGGCCAAGCTGGGCGGACGGGTTGTGGGCATCAATTTCGGCAAGTTGGGATATATGGCTGCGTTTTCGGTCGAGCAGTTTCAACATCATTGGGCGGCTATTGCATCTAATCAAGCCCCCGTGACCAATCGGCTGATGCTGCATGCTAGTATCGGCAGCGGGAAGAAGCCCCCAGCAGCCAAGTTTGAATGTCTGGCGCTGAACGAAGTTGCGATCAACAGCGGCTCGCCCTTTAGAATGCTCGATATTCTGCTGCGAATAGATGGGCAGGACATCACCACCTTCCGCGGCGACGGCGTGGTGGTTTCGACGGCATCTGGGTCCACCGGATACAACTTATCCGCGGGAGGGCCTTTACTTTCGCCTGCGGTGGAAGCCATTGTGCTTACGCCCATCTGTGCACACTCGCTTTCGTTCAGGCCGGTTGTCCTGTCCGCCGACACAACCGTAGAACTGATGCCGCTTCGCGTGAATCCGGGTTCGATGGTTAATTTCGATGGTCAGGTGCTTGAATCGCTGGCCGAAGGACAGACTGTGACTGTGCGAAAGTCATCGGAAGTTCTGCGCCTCGTTGAAAACCCCGATCAGTCGCACTGGCAGATGTTAGGCAGCAAACTGCAATGGGCACAGAATCCGCGCGTGTAACATTAATGCGATGTTATTGAGGTTATCGCCAGTATGGTAGACAAAATCCCATCCAACCCCGGAGGCATCCCACCGAGGCACTTTGTGCTGGATCAGGTCTCATGGGGCCACATTTTTGATTTTTCACTTATTTTTCGAGCTTTCCGACTGGCCATTCAGCCTACATCGTTGCTGATTGGTTTGGCGGCCATCATGGTTATCTACACTTGCGGCCGCGCACTGGATATCGTGTGGGGCCCGCAGGTGCTGCCGGGAACAATTCAACAATTTCATTCCCCCATTCCCGGCTACTACCAAGGCATGCTGGAGCAACAGCAAAGCACCCAACGCGAAGAGTTACTGACTCTGCTGGAAAACTCGGGCCAAACTCTATCCCCCAGCGAGACCGACCAACTCACCCGGTCGCCGGCCGCCTGCTACAGCAAGCTTCGCGCCATTTATGAGCAGCAGTTTCGCAACACCGTCGCCGGCCTTGCGACAGATACGATCTTGTCGCCCTCTGACAGGCAAAGAGCGGCTCGCCGCGCAGGCCAGCGACTGCTGGTGCGTATGGAGCGGCTCAGGTCGGTGGTGGGACGCGGTATTTTTGATGCGCTGCTTCATTTTGAGGTTTCGCAGTTTCATCACTTCGAAAACAGCATTCTTCATATGCTGTGTCTGTCAGCGGTTTACAATGGCTATGAAGCCGGCGGCTCCGGCAGGGTCAGCCATGCCATCACGCTGCATGTGCTGCCCTCCGACGCCAGGCAGGTTTGGAACTCCAGCAGCGTCAGCGGGTCGCTGGCCAACCTTTTGACAACTGGCCCCTCCTGGCTGCTGGCCGGCGCTGAACCGCTGCAAAAACAACCAACCGACACCAGCGCTTCGCTTTGGCTGCGCCGCATAGCGTACGAAGCGAGCGTGCTCATTTTTTTAATTGTTTCGCTGTGCGCCTTTGCCATTGCCGGAGCGATGATCTGCCGGCGATCGGCATTGCAACTGGCCGGCAAACCGCACGATTTGGCGTCGCTCTGGCGATTTACGCATGAAAAACTTCGTACATTTCTTATGACTCCCCTGCTCCCATTTTTAACCATTATTTTTACTGGAGCGGTTCTGGCACTGCTGGCTCTGCCAGGAGCCATTCCGGTTGTGGGCGAGCTTTATGTTGGCTTGCTATTCTGGGTGTTTCTGATCGGCGGCTTTATTATCATGCTGATGATCCTCGGCTTGATCGGCGGCTTTACATTGATGTACCCCACGGTTGCCATCGAAAACTCCGATGCCTTTGACGCTATCAGCCGCAGTTTCAGTTACGTTTACGCCAGCCCATGGCGGGTGCTGTTTTACAGCCTGCTGGCGATGGGCTACGGCGTTGTCACGAACTTGTTTCTCTGCTTTGCCCTTTTATTAATGCTGCTCGGAGCACACACCTGTCTAAGCACTTCTGTGAGTTGGCTTTTCCATGCGCATGGCTGGTATGGCGGCGTAAGCAAGTTAAGCGCCATATGGCCGACTCCAACGTGGCGGCATCTGGTACAGCCACCCAACTGGTGGGCCATGAACTGGTCAGAGTTTTTGGCGGCGCAAGGCGTTTATTTTTGGCTTTATTTGGCGGTCAGTCTGATCGGTGCCTATATGGTGGCCTATTTTTTCTGCTCCAATGTCATTATTTATTTGCTGCTGCGGCGTCATCTCGATGGCCAATCGCTGCAAGACATCGCCGGCGTCCCCGCAGTTGCGGCGGCGAGCGCTGCCGAAACTGATAACGACGCGGCCGCGCCTTAATGCACCTGCGGTGATCCGGGCAGGCTGAACCATTATCGCTATGGACTTTTAACCAAGGATGTTACCCTGTGAACCCTCGCCAACTTGACTTACTTAAGGCCGTGGTTAATCTGCCAACAGCGCCATATCACGAGCAATATATTGATCAATTTATAAGCCAATGGATGCCAAGCCTTGGCGCGGGCACATTGCTGACCAGCCGCCGCGACCGAGCGGGCAATATCTACCTGCAATATGAACACCGACCCAGGTCAAAACGCAAACTGGTGCTCGAGGCACACAGCGATCACCCCGGCTTCGTCTCTTTGAGCCGCAGCCGCAAAGGACGGCTTCGGGCGGTTTTTCGGGGTGGTGTACGATCGAAGTGCTTTGCTAATGCATGCGTAAGGTTTTGGCTGCCCGAATCATTGAGTACAGCGGCATCGCAGCGCACTTTGCCATATATTCCCGGCCTCTGGATACCAGCCGAGATTACGTCGGTCAAACCGGGCCGCCAGGCAACCGATCAAATTGTGGAAATGGCTAACGTCGCTGCGGCGTTGCCGCCCGGAAGCATTGGCATGTGGGATATTCCTGATGCTCGCATCACAGGCAGCATGCTGTATGCCAGGGCATGCGATGACTTGGCCGGTGTGGCCGCCGCCTTGGCAGCTTTGGAAGAACTGGTAAATCGCAAGGCCCGAGCCAGCATAACAGTCTTGATAACGCGCGCCGAGGAGGTCGGCTTTGCAGGCTCCCTGGCAGCGCTTATGAATCACGAGTTAGAGCCAAGCACCTCAGTCATCAGCCTCGAAACAAGCAGCCTGCGGCCAGAATCACCCCAGGGAGCCGGCCCCGTGGTGCGTGTTGGCGACAAGACGAGCATTTTTAGCGACCGGCTTACGCGATTTATCGGCGCAACCGCAGCCGACTTGGCCCATTGGAACAACGATTTTTGCTGGCAGCGCCGACTGATGGATGGCGGCACCTGCGACACAACCGCATTTCAAGCATTTGGCTACGACGCTGCCGGTATCTGCCTGTCGCTGGGCAACTATCACAACATGTGTGAGCCGACAACCCGCATCAGCGAGGCGCTTCGCGCCGGCCCGCACATTGCCGCTGAAACCATCAACATCAATGATTTTAGCAACCTGGTTGCGTTGCTTGTGGCCATTGCCGAATCCTTCCATAAATACGATCCAGACGCGTCAGCGCTTAAAACCCGCCTAAGCAAGATGTACCGGCAAGATCAGCGGTCCCTGCTTTTGGCACATAAATCAAGCAACATTTCCTAAGTATCGGGCCGGTTCAAAGCCCGACTTTGCCACCGGGCAACTATCGAGTATTCTTTAGACCATTGTGAGGTTGTGCATGACTAACGAATCAAATCCGGATTTGGCCGCCCTGGGGCATAGCACCGACGAAACGGAGTTTTATACCCCCCTGCCCGAAGGCTATGTGAAAGGCCGCACCAAGTATGTGGTGGTGCTGGGCACCGTGATGAGCGGTCTGGGCAAAGGTATTTTCAGTTCCAGCCTCGCAAAGATTCTCAAGGATAAAGGCTTACGGGTGGCCCCGATTAAAATGGAAGGCTACCTTAATATAGACTCTGGCACCCTTAACCCCTTCAGGCACGGTGAGGTATTTGTACTCGACGACGGTATGGAAACCGACATGGACCTGGGTACCTACGAGCGCATGCTCGATGAAAACCTTTCCGCCCGAAACTTTACCACCAGCGGCCAGATATTCACCCGCATTTTAGAACGTGAGCGTCACGGCCAGTACCTTGGTCGCGATGTGCAGATGATTCCGCATGTAACGGGCGAAGTGAAACGTACCCTTCGTCAGTTGGCTACCGAAGCAAAAGCCGACATCGTATTTGTGGAGGTGGGCGGCACCGTCGGCGACTATGAGAACGGCTACTTTATTGAGGCCGTGCGTGAACTCGCCTATGAAGAAGGTGAAGATTCCGTTTGTATTGTGGCGCTGACGTATATCATGGAGCCGCAATCGCTGGGCGAGCAAAAATCCAAGGCGGCACAGCTGGGAATGAGACAGGTCATGGAAGCGGGCCTGCAGCCTCATATCATTGCATGCCGCTGCCCTTCCCCGGTAACCGATAAAGTCCGCCAGAAGATTTCGATGTTCAGCAACGTACCGCTGCGACGGGTCTTTTCGATGCACGACATGCCGAGTATCTACCTAGTTCCCGAAATGCTGCGCGAAGCAGGCATGGATCGCGAAGTTCTTACGCTATTGGGCCTGCATGAACGCGTTAATCAGCGCAATGAGGATCAGGCCCGCCGCAAGTGGCAGTGGTTTGTCGAACGACTGCTGGCTCCCAAAGAAAAGACCGTCAACATTGCTGTCACCGGTAAATACACGTCGGTGCGTGACGCTTATGCAAGCATAGACAAAGCGCTGGAACATTGCGGCGCCCACGCCCAGTGCCGCGTCCACATACAGTGGATTGACACCAGCCAGCTTAACGCCCGCAATGTGGCCGATGCCCTGCGCGGCTGTCATGCCGTGCTGTGCCCCGGTGGTTTTGGTTCGCGTGGCGCTGAAGGAAAAATTGAATGTGTTCGCTTCGCCCGCGAAAACAACATCCCCTACCTTGGAATATGTCTTGGCTTTCAGATGGCGGTCGTTGAGTTCGCACGCAACGTATGCGGACTGGCCAATGCCAATACCACCGAATTTGACGCGCATTGTCCGCATCCCGTCATTGACGTATTGCCGGAACAGAAAAGAATTGAGGGCCTCGGCGGCAACATGCGCCTCGGCGGTAAAGACGTCATACTCAAGCCCGGCAGCCGCATAAGCGACCTATACGGGTCAGCAGAGAGCGTGCGTTTGCGCTTCCGCCACCGCTATGAGGTTGAACCGAAATACATTGACCAGTTGGAGCGCGGCGGCCTCATTTTCAGCGGTCATGCCCCCCATCAACCCATTATGCAAATGCTGGAACTTCCCGAAAGCGTGCATCCCTATTTTATGGCAACGCAGGCGCACCCCTGCCTCACCAGCCGCCCGCTTACCCCAGACCCGCTCTTTTTAGGGCTTGTACAAGCGGCTTTGATCAGAGCCTACCCGCAGCAGGTATTTTCAACCATGGCGGGCGGCAAGCCTGCGGCCACCGTTGCCTCCGTTACCTCCAAATCGGCCCCAGAGCCGCGGCCAACCAAGGCGGAAGCCTCCGCAGCCCTGTGAACAAAGGAACTGTAGACACGCTCTCTCGTCCAACGATCGAGGCAAGTTCGTTATAACGTCACGTCATCAGGCGGTTTCTCGCTGATACGTTTACCCGCAAGCGCCCACGCATCAACATAGGGCGTGGCAATTTTTTTAGCATCAGGTCGGGGCAATACGGCACGTCGCAGCGCAAGCATCAGCGTTATCTGCATAATAAGCCCGGTAAGAACGAGAATAATAAATACGAGTCCGATGTATCCCACCAATAACTTTTGACGCGGTGGCTTGTGTGACATCTGTTTCTGTGCAGGCTTGGTTGCGGGTACCGCCGCAACTGACGGGGCCTTAACGACAGCCTCGGCGTGACACAACACTGGAGTCGCCCATAAAACAAGGGCCAGCAGTCCCAACCGAAAATAACTTCGCATGAAGCTCATGGTGTCCTTTGCCATTTGCCCCCATGATGCTTGGGCCGCGCACGCCCAGCCATCTGCTGGCTATTCTAAACCTTCCCGGGTGCCAATGCGATACACAGGAGCAAATGAGCCCAAACAATGTCTCACCGCATCAGGATTACATAGGCCAGCTACAAATAGCTTTTGACAAATTGCAGTCGCTCCAGCACCTGAAATGCCCCCCCGCCTTCATGATTGTTAAATGGATAAAGCTTCATTTCTTTGGGTGCTGTGATGCGATTGTATACCGCAAAGCCCGTGCTGGGAGGGCAGATGTCGTCCATCAATGCCACAGAAAAAAGAGTTTGAGCCTTGATTCGCGGGGCGAAATGAATGCCGTCAAAATACGCCAGCGTATCAAATACCATATCCACGCGATGCCGGTGCGCCTTGAGATAGTGACTTATTTCGTTGTAAGGCGATGTGTCTACCAGCGTAACGGCCCGTCGGTAGTGGCATAGGAATGGAACGTCAGCCATGAGCAACTTGACGCGCGGGCTTAAAGCGGCGGCCGCAATTGAAATACCACC
>JBMFVX010000121.1:5279-9363 GCA_049965775.1 Phycisphaerae bacterium | reverse complement strand
AGCAGAAAACGACCGTCAATGAAGGATCATATCATGTTTTTCAGGATAATTTACCCACTCGATTGCCCGAAGAGCCAGAATTGAAAGCCTAGTTGTTTCGTGGCCGCTCAAGCCGATGGCGAAGCAATTGCGCTGGCCGTATCGGCGGCGGATGTATCGCCGTCAATCAGCGCCGTATCAAACAAGCTCAAGAGATAAAATCCCTCTGGTCGTTGCTGCACCACCGCCGTGATGCCATTGGCCAATGGAAAGCGCCGCGGGGCGCCAGCCGGCAGGCCTAGAATATGCCACACTGAATGTTTAATTACGCCGCCGTGTGTGATGATCAGTACGTTTTGATCGGCATGTTTTTGCGATATGTCTGTGAGGCAATCACGAATTCGATGCCACAATGTTTGATCGCTTTCAACATGAGGCACGCCGGTCCAGTCGGCGAGGTCACCTTGTTGCGTGCCATTGACGCCCGGCAGGCCGCTGCGCAAGGCGCTCACCTCATCCCATGTTTTGCCTTCGTAAGGCCCGAGATTCCGCTCGCGCAGCAACGGCGTGGTGCAAACGGTTAAGCCCAGCGCTGCGGCAATCGGTTCGGCGGTTTGTCGGGCTCGCGGCAGATCGCTGGACCAAATCGCTTGAAACGACCTTCGCCCAAACCAAAGGGCCAGCTTGGCGGCCTGTTGGCGGCCAACTTCGTTAAGCTCCGTCGGGGTGTGCCCCTGTATGCGCCGCTGGGCATTCCAATCGGTCTGCCCGTGCCGTACCAGCCAAAGTCGAGCGGGCCCGGCGGAAGGAATTTCCTGAGATTGCCTGGCGTTGTCCATTGAACCTGAATCTCCATAGTGCAGCGAATTTCAGTCATTTGAAGTGTAACGGTTAAATCCGGCTGCGCGTAGCCTATTATGCTCGCTCACCGTCGCATGGAGGCAGATGGCTTTGCCGGTCGCCAAATCATAGGGTACATCTGCTCGCCGGCAGCTTACTTTTTAATAAAGCGCATGTCGTCGAGATAAATCGTTTTGTTGGGCTTTATGCTTATGACAAACAGCGTGCCGATGTGCCCTTTGGGTTTGGGCACCGGCAGCAACATTCGCTTATAATGCGCGGTAATGCCTGTGAGATGGGTCTGAAGGAATGCCCCGTCAAACACCGGGTGCCCGATCTTAAACCAGACGGAACTGGTGTCTCCGCAGATATAAAATTGCAGGTATTTATACCCTGTCAGGTTTACCGGCTTATAGCCTTCGCCATGATCACTTCTGCCGTTAAAAAAGTAGGCCGATCCACCCTTGGCTCCGCCGGTTATTTTGATGGCATACAAGCCCGAGTGCGGATGTTCCTTATTACGCAGGTCTACTTGGACGGTGCCATCGGTGTTTACGCCGTGGCCCACAAACGATTCGGTATAGACATTCGGGGGGCATGGCACCGGTTGCGTGCTGAAGGCAATGGAATGTTGATGCTTAAAGCAATGCCCGCCTATAGACGAGACGCTCGGCCCGATGGCCAGCGTATAGGTTGCATCGGTTTGCAGTGCCTGTAATGGCTTGACCAGTACGCCGAACCCGTGATGGAAAAGCTGGCAGTTAACCGCCACCGCATTCTGACCAACAAAGTGAATTCCCGCGAGCGATGTGGCCTTGATCGGATCATTGAATTGCAGTTTGATAGCCGTTGCCGATGCAACGCGTGAGGCATTATTGCGCGGAATGGTACGCACCAGACGCAGCGGCGGCTCCGCGGCCATGGTAAATCGAATGGCTGTTGCGGAGGCTAAAAAAACTTTTCCGGAGGTTGTTTTCACACCGGGCGGCACCGCGAGCGTGTAGGTCGCGCCAGGCTGCAGCAGGCCTCCCAGTGTGCATACGAGCACACGCTGGTGATGAACCAGCGACAGGCTGATGGAAGGGCTGGTTGGGCCGGTAAGTTTCACCCCGTGGAGTGATGTTAGCTGCACCGGCTTTGAAAACACCACAAAAACATTTTGCAGGTTGCGACCTACATGGGTTGCTGAGTCAGCCGGTAGCGTGGCTTGTATGGCCGCAGATGCGGATACCGGCTGCAGATGGTGCACCACAACCAGCCGCCGCGGTAGCGCCACTAAGCAGCCGAGCGTTTTCTTGGCCAGCTTTGCGGTAATTACCAATGGATAGCGGTGAGGATTATACGCGACATAGCTGGCTAACTTGGTTGTCTGGTTAAGGTAGCCGGCCGCAGTGCCCAGGGAGAAATGCACCTGCCAAAGGCGATGGCCAAGTTCGTGGTAGGCGTGTGCATCGTAATAGGTGACGCCGGCTTCCATGTTGTCGTGAACGATTGGGCTGTCAGCAGCCCACAACCGATTGAACTGTTGGATGGCCCAGGCGAGGTCCGCCTGCGAGGCTTGAGCCAGCAGTACATTTCCCAGGTCGCCCATCTTGGATAAATCATCTGAGCCCGTCTTTGCCTTTTGAATGGCGAGCATGTTATGAAAAAGCGCTTTGGCGAAGCGGCGATAGCGCACCAGATAATCCAGCCTGGGCGATTGGGGCAAACATTGAATGCCATAAATCCAGGCAGGGTCGCCGCTGAAATAAGTTCCCCAGACTCCGCCGCCCGACCACACCATGCCCAAAATAGGGTGCTTGTATTGGGGCGGAAATAAATCGCCCGGCTGATTGAACCAGTAATCGAGCGCGGCACGCGATTCTATTGCATAGCCCATCGCACCGGTCGCTTCCATGCGTTTGTTGTCTAACATCATGCCCAGCAGGTACATTCCTATCCACGACTGCATGGCTTCTGAACTCGATTCCTGATTTTCTCCACCCGGTGAGCCAAGGCCGCCTGCCCAGGAATGGCCTGCCCACACGTCAAAGGTACGCAGGAGGGGGAAGCGATTATCCTTGCGGTTCCAGTTGGCGTATTCCTTTGCCACGAGCGTGATCATTGGGCCGAATTTCTTGAGGAAGCCGGGGTCCTGCATGGCCAACAGGGCGGTGCTGTAGGTGAAATACCCGTAATGAAAATGCTGATCGTTGAATTTTGCCGAGTCGTAGCTGTCCTTAAAGCCTACCAAAGCATGCCAGTTTTTATACCATGCGAAGTAATGGGCCGTTTCGCCAGGGGAGTAGGTAAGCCAGTCGCCCAGGGCGCGGCTTGCTTCGTGCTGCAGCTTGTTGGCAAGCGGATTGCCCAACTCATGGGCCATTGCCATGTATTGGGCAAAGCGCAATAAATCTTTGCCGCCCCAATAGGTATCATCCCCGTAGTTGGGGTTATTGGCGCAATGTGCCAGCAAAGTCTTCATGATGGTGGTATTGAAACCAGCGGCCTTGGCAAAAGTCCCGGGGGCCGGCAAGAATGGCAGGAAACCACCAATGCTCCACGAGAGTTTAAAATTATTGCCAACACAAGTTTTAAGCGGCCCGCGAGGCGAAAAATACGAAGGTCCGTTAAGGTTAAGAGTGTAATGGGCCTGCATCCATTGGTGCGGCAGCCAGCTTTGAGCCACTAACGGCGGGCTGTTGGGCACAAGGGCTTTCGTAAGCACATGCCACGTTGTGGTCACCCTGCCGCTGGAAGCATCGTAAGTCCAGTTGTAATGACTGCCAATAGGCAGCGACGCCGCCACTGGACGATAAAACGCCAGATCGTGCCGGGTGTTAAGTGGGGCGATGGCAACAAAGGGCATGGCGCTGCTTTCGGAGACATCCAGACGTGCGTGGTTAGACGCGGACCGGGTCATGACCGAATTGGGCGGCAAATAAATACCATACATACGATTGGCCACGCGAATGATGAGGCTGCGCCGATAATAGGGAAAACTCGCCTTATTTCCATCGGGTCGAAGAAACACGGCGTTATTGTCGGCGGTAATTGTCAGCGAAGCCCCATGCGGCTGTATCCACACGAGAGGCATGCCTTCGCCCAGCGTTACATCGAGATATGTTTGTGATTGCTGTACCAGCCTGAACGTAAGCGTCCAATCGCCCCATCGTTTTACCTGTACGCCGGTGTCGGTAAACCCTTGCTCGCCTACCTGCAGCGGCGCGTTGCACACAGCATCGGTGCCGTTGGCATTGGAGTGCTTTGGAAAAAAGAGATTTCG
>JBMFVX010000121.1:0-5185 GCA_049965775.1 Phycisphaerae bacterium | reverse complement strand
GGTTTGCCACCGCGGGAAGTGCCGGTGTCTATTGATAGCGGCACAAAATGCTCGGTTACCAGTCGCTGTATCTTGGTGTCGGGCCAAACCGAGGCCCGCATCTCTCGGCAGGGAACACACCAGTCAGCCCAGAAATCAATCACAATAGGGCGGTGCAGGGCACGAGCCTCAGCTTTGGCCATTTTAAGGCTCGTTAGCCAGCGAATATTGTCAGGGCCTTTGGTCAGGCCAATATAGGGGGCGATGTACCGGTGAAAGAGAGGCAATTGAACAATAGCGACGACGGCAATCAATACTACGGCGATAAGAATAACAGTACGGGTAGGGTAATGGTTCGTTCCAGCAGGGCTGTTTGGAGTCGGATCAGGCTGTGAGGGTGTGCTTGGTTCCATAATGAGGAAGATACCGTCGGCGAAGGTTGCCTCCAAATGCCGTCGGGAGGGTAATGCACCTAAATACCGTTCATTGAATGCCAAACCGCTGTACAATTTACGTTATGTCCAGGGACTTAACAGCACAGCATGTCGCTACCGATATTGTGCGGCAACTCCAGCAGGCGGGATATGTGGCCTATTTTGCCGGTGGCTGTGTGCGCGACCAAATCATGCAGCTTGAGCCGAAAGATTTTGATGTCGCCACCTCTGCTCGGCCGGCTCAAATACTCCAATTGTTTCCTCACGGCCAAAAGGTGGGTGCTGCATTTGGCGTTATTCTCGTTCGCAGGCGAGGCTGGCCCATTGAAGTAGCAACCTTTCGTTCGGATGGCCGCTATGAAGACGGACGCCATCCGGTGGACATTACATTTGCCGATGCCCAGCTCGATGCCCACCGGCGCGATTTTACCTGCAATGGTCTTTTCTGGGACCCGATTGCCAGTGTGTTGCACGATTATGTAGGCGGCCAAGCTGATATTCAAAACAAAATCCTGCGGGCCATTGGCGATGCCGCCGCCCGGTTTGCCGAAGATCATTTACGCGTTCTTCGAGCGGTTCGTTTTGCGGCACGGCTGGACTTTGACATCGAGCCGGCGACCTGGCATGCCATGCAGCGGGCTGCGGCTGATATTTCGGGAGTCAGCCGTGAGCGCATCGGCGAAGAACTGCGGCATATTATGCGGCATTCTACGCGAGGCCGGGCAGGGCAGTTATTATTCGAGTCTGGCTTGCTCTCCCATATTTTGCCCATTGCCACGGCTAATCATAGCGGCGAGCGGCCGGGATGCCTCGGCACCCTGCCAGAACACATTAGCTTTGGTGCGGGGTTGGCAGCGATTGTTTTAGAGTATTGCCCGGCAGCACCCGCCGCCCGGCAAACCGCCGATGCTCTTCGCACAGCGCTTGCGCTTAGCAGCCATGAGACGGCCGATGTCGGGTGGTTACTGGAGAACCTGGTGGTGCTGGAGAACTGGCAGGATTTGCCGCTTGCCCGGTTCAAACGCCTGTTGGCTCATCGGCTAAGCGATGATCTGCTGGCACTTTACTCCACGCGAGCGCCCAAGCAGCAGGCTGATATTCTGCGGCAGCGCATAGCGGAACTTCGCACCGATGGGGTAGCACCGGAACCCTTTGTAACCGGTGAAGATTTAATTCAGCTTGGTGCGACGCCTAGCCCGCAGTTTAAGCAGTGGCTTTATGACCTCTATGACCTGCAGCTTGAGAACCGCTTACCGGATCGGGCCGCAGCCTTGATGGCTGCACGTCAGATGCTTGGAGCCAAGGCCGCGGGCGGATAAATTACAAAGGTGCGGCGGTTATACTGCTGCGGTTAAACCGCTCGTTTCGGCGTGCGGAAGTTTATAACTCTGTTGGAGCATTGATTATGGCGGAAGTGATTCATGGGCATGGCCCGCAAGCCGTATCGCATGGAACCTCTGGTCGGCCGGCAACCGAGGCCCAGGCGGCCGCGGGCGGCAAACCGGCCATGCGCCGGCAGTTTATTTCGTTTGCGTTTTACAAGCTTATGGCCGAGTTCCGACGGTTGCCGCAGGAACAGCAGCGCGCCATGCTCGGCGATTTGGTAGGCCTTATCGGAAAAAACGATACTTCCAAAATGCTTCTGCTTACTTATAGCTGCGTGGGCACGCGGCCTGACGTTGACTTTATGCTCTGGAAAATCAGCTATGAGGTTGATCATCTGCAGAACCTCTCCGCGGCTATGAACCGCCTGCCCATCGGCGGATATTTACTCTCGCCCTACAGCTATCTTGCGCAGAGCAAGCGGAGCACATATGTGGATAAAATTGACCCATCGCACGACGACATCCGCACCAACCTTGTGCCCGGCCGGCGGAAGTACAATTTTGTTTATCCGTTTGTCAAAACACGCGATTGGTATCTGCTAAGCAAACCGACTCGTCAAGGCATTATGGATGAGCACATTGCCGTAGGCACCAAATATGCGTCGGTAAAGCTTAATACCACCTACAGCTTCGGTCTGGATGACCAGGAGTTTGTGGTGGCATTTGAAACGGACAAGCCCGATGAGTTTTTGGACCTGGTGCAGGAACTGCGCGAAACCGAAGGCAGCCGTTTCACGCTGCGCGACACGCCGATTTTCACGTGCGTGCAAACGCCCATGGCCGATATTGTAAAGCAGTTGGCCGACGTGTAATGGCGGCTTGACCGTAATTAGCGAGGTAGTTGTTCGGCAGCTTGTTTGCCTAATTCGCGGGCGGCAGCGAGAAAGCTGTCGTAGTTGGTTCGCATTTCGGCCATCGAATCGCCGCCGAACTTTTCAACCATGCTGCGGGCAATTTCAAACGCAATGACATTTTCCACCACCACCGCCGCCGCCGAGACGGCACAGACGTCGCTGCGCTCATAGTCCGCCTTGCCGGCGGCTTTGGTGTTGAGGTCTACGCTGGGCATCGGCTTTTTGAGCAAAGTGCTGATGGGCTTCATCGCGGCTCTTACCACAATGGGCTGCCCGTTGGTCATGCCGCCTTCCAGCCCGCCGGCATTGTTGGTTTCGCGGATAAATCCAAGATTGGGGCTGTTTCGCTCGGCAGGATCGTACATGATGGGATCATGCACCTCGGAGCCGGGTATTTCGGCGGTTTTGAACCCCAGACCAATCTCGACACCCTTGATGGCCTGAATACCCATGACCTCCGCGGCAATGCGGCTATCAAGCTTCCAGTCCCAGTGAACACAACTGCCCAGCCCGATGGGGCAACCATAGACACGGGTTTCAACAACACCGCCCAGTGTGTCGCCCTCGATTTTGGCCGCTTTAATGAGGTCAATCATAGCCTGCGAGGCTCGCTCATCGGGGCAGTAAACCTCGCTGGCGTCGCGCCGCGTCAGCAGGTCTTCGGGCGAGTCAGATGGGCTGACATTAGCCGCTGCGCCGGCAATTCGGGTGACAAACCCCACCACGCTAATGCCAAAAGCGCCCAGCAGCGAGCGGCAAAGCGCACCCACGGCCACTCGGTTGGCTGTTTCGCGGGCACTGGCGCGTTCGAGGGTTTCGCGGCAATCGGTGGTGAGCCACTTGATAGAGCCGGCAAGGTCGGCATGGCCCGGTCGCGGCTTAACCAGAGTCGGGGTGTCGTCGAGGCGACTATCCTTGTTGGCAATTTGCAGCACCAGCGGCGAGCCAATCGCTTTGCCGCGCCGTACACCGGTCAGGAATGTAGCCGTGTCGGTTTCAATACGTTGGCGTCCGCCGCGGCCATAGCCACCTTGCCTTCGCCGAAGCTCGGAATTAATGATTTCACTGTTAATTGGCAAGCCCGCGGGCAGGCCTTCAATGATACTTATAAGAGCCGGTCCGTGTGATTCACCCGCCGTTCGATACGTTAATGTAGCCATAATGGGCATGATACCAAATGCCGCGTCAGGGCGCAAGGCGCATGCAGTGGAAGGAGGACTCGGTGACCTCAGACTCGATATTTCAGTAGATTTAACCCGCGACGCCGTGCGTGAAGGTATTGCACTTAAAACGGTCGGCAATATTTTTAGATTGTGCAGGGCGGCAAGGGCCTGCTTGTCGTGGCAGGTCGCCAAATCATAAATCTGACTCAGGTCCCAATGCTTCGGCGTTAGCCATGACAGCTCCGGTCCTTGTACGTAGGAGGCTCATCATGCCAAAATCATTTGCCACTCCCATCGCTACCGCGCTTTGACCCATGGTTTGCAAAAAGCTGGCGATTGATAGCGCGACACCAGTAGCACTTGTCTTTGCCGATTAAAATACCGCGTAACTACCGTCGTCTCGCCACCAGATCAATAAGTGCGGAGACGCCAATATGTGCGGTTCCTTCCTGCAGCGGGGCGTCGTAGCTGACAAGTTTCATGATTTCTAAGGACTTAAAGGCGTCACGAAGTAAATCTTCGGTATAGCAGTGCGATGGATCGGATGGTCCGCCCGTGGCGTACTTTATCTGCTCAGGGCGGTACTGCTTGACTTGGCCATTATCTGATCTCCCAGTTTTCCGCGATGGCCGTTCCAAGAGCATGGTAGTCGAATTTAGTCGCAGAGATTTCGCCATTTTCAGATCGGTCTAAGCGAATGTACGAGAGGTCGTCGGGACTCCTGTCGTCACCCGAAAATGCGCTGTGTGCGGCGGCGAGGAGTTCGTAGCTGTGGGTTGTGGCGATGAGCTGGCATTTGTGCTTGTTTGCCATCCAAGCTAATTGTTTCATAAAACTGGGTAACTTGGAGGTGTGTATCCCGACTGCGAGTTCGTCACACAGCAGAACCCCATTCTGGAGCTGTGGAATGGGCAATAATGCATTGAGTGCCTGCCGGACTCCGTCGCCTAATTCAGATATTGATATTTGCTGCGGTAGTCCAACATCCGCCAAGACGGTAGAGTTTTGCGGATTGCTCTGGGTGGGCGTCAGCCTTTTGACATGGGGAAATATTCTTTGAAAATCTTCGGTGAACTCGTCGGCTGTATTGGTTTTCACGAGTTGGCTTAATAGCTGGGCTGCTAAATTAGCCAGCCCTTGCATAAAAGGGAAAGTGATTGCCGAGCCAAATGCCTTTCGTTGATATGCATGCTTGATCTTCAACTGATGGTGTGTAACGACAGGCGCGTTTGGTGGCGGAAGGATCGCGTAGATATCCGCCGTATTTTCGTTGTCCTCAAACCAGCGCATTCTTAGCACGACAGCGCTATAAAAACTCTTCACCTTTACTCCGGCGTTTCCGACTGGCGTAGGAAGCGGCGTTGCGTATC
>JBMFVX010000120.1:0-9391 GCA_049965775.1 Phycisphaerae bacterium | reverse complement strand
AACACCTTGATTTTACAGGGTGCAAGGCCTGCGCGCAAGGCCCAAGATCACAATACCTATGAAATATCCGGGCTAATCGCAGTGTGTGTTCGGCCAATGTGCGAAGCATTGTGCAGAGCCTCATCATTTACGCGCAGAGCAACAATGGTCAGTTTGCGTCAGTCGAAGCGCCAAGCAGTACAACGTATCAAAATGGCCCCGGCACGCCGACTACCGGCAGCAGTACCAGCGCCGGCGGCGTGGTGGAGAGCTACTACTCCAGTAATACTCAGCAGGGTTCGCCGCTGGCTTGTTTGTGGCTGCTCGTGCTGCAGGGCCAAATGACGCCCAAGAACTTCCTGTGTCCATCTGATCCTGTTGCAACGCAGGCGTCATCGGAGTTTTCGGCGACCAATGCCTATTATTCCAACTTCGGTATGGTCAATGGCGCTGTATCTAACGCGGGCCAGGGCGAGAGCTACTCCATCGCGTTCCCCTGGAATGGCACCGCTACTGCCGGCTGGTGGAACTCCAACGCCACCAGCGACCAGCCCATTGCCAGTGATATGGCTCCGATGACGGGCGCTGGTACCAACAATACGCAGCGCATCACCACTCTGGGGCTGAGCAATACCTATGGCAGCTATATTTACAACTCCGGCAATCATGCTGGCGACGGCCAGAACGTCGGGTTTGGCGATGCCCACGTGGTATGGACCACCAACCCATACGTTGGTCAGAATCAGGACAACATCTTCACCTACGGCTCCACTGCCGGCACCGCGGGTGGCGGTACGGGTATTGGCTCGACTGGCTCATCCGTAACCGCGCCGACCGGTCTGCCCAGCGTACCCCCATACGACACGGTCATGACTCCGGTGCGTGAAGTGGACAATGGCGCCTGGTAAAGCTTCGGCGACATATCCGGCAGCGAAAAATGTATGCGGCTCCAAGCAATGCTTGGGGCCGCTTTCATTTGCATATCCGGCGGCATATGGGCGTGCAATGCAATTGCAACGCTTTCGTTATAAAATTGAGCGATTGCCGTTGTGTGTGCGGCTGTAGCAATTGCAGGAGACACCGGCTATGCCCCAGTCGCTTTTTCGTCATGTTCGGCTGTTTGTGGCTGCGGGTGCGTTTATTGCCCTGTTGGCCGGAACTGTGGTCGCGGCTGCGCCCGCAAAGCCTTCGGTGGCGGTGCTGCCATTCTTAGGCACCGGGCCAGACGCAAAATATCTTGCGACTCAAATGCGATTTGCGGTCTGTAAAAAGCTGTGGCGCAACGGTCAGGTAAAACGAATCAGCAGGCACACCGTTAATCAAATGATTGACGCCTTGGGCGTGTCATGGACTTATCCGGTGTCCGCGGCAGACCTGCAAACGGTAGTAAAAGGTATTGGGGCAGACGAGACGGTGTATGGTACTCTGGCCAACCGCAATCTGACACTGACGCTCTTCAAAGGCACGGCCAAAGCCAAAACCGTTACCGGTGCGATTCCCAGCGATACCTACAGCCCGCGTTTGGCGGTTGAGAAACTCCTTACCGAATTGATGAATGTGCAGTTTCATCATGTACGGGAGTGGCAGATAGACAAAAGCCCGGTGCTGGCGGCTCGCTTTGCCAAAAGGCCAAATCTTGTGCGCGACCCCGATTTTGCCCTCGCCAAAGAAACCGGCGGCATCGGTAAGTATTGGCAGGTTTTTTTGGAGCTTCAAAAATACAACCCACAACTCATTACCGCGGCTGCGGCCGCCGGTGCCCCAAAGAACAAGGCCTACATCGTACCGCAGGCTTTCGTAACACCTCATGCTCAAGGCTATTGTCTCATGGAGAAAATCGGCTTAGGAGTCGCGCAAAGCAATGGCCTTGCGGTTGAAAGCCTGTGGATTCCGGTCAAGGACGGCCATCGTTATCGCTTCACCTGCCAATATTACAGCAAAGGTCCGCGGGTTCGCATATTTTTGAAGGGCTTCTCGTACTGGCCGGACTCATTCAGCAACGACAAAGTTTTGGCCAGCCAACGCCGCGAGCTTTACCGGTTTCAGCTCAAGGGGCGGAATGCTAACAACAAATGGAGTAATACGGGTGCAGACTTTACGCCAACGACGCTTAAGGGCGTGAAGCATAAAATTCAATGGTTGCGGATAGACTTTTACGTCTACTTGAACAAGGGTGAGGTCTTCTTTCGTGATGTAAAGCTTAAGGATATTTCGCCGTAAGCCTGGCTCGCCACCGCCCAAACAACCGCGCCTGGCTAAGCCGTGAATGGATCGGCACGTGGTTGCCTTGGCATTACACGGCGATACGAAGCAGCCCTCGCGTGTTTGCAACTTTGTTTCTTTCTGCTATTGTTTTTTCATATGTTGAGCGTATTCAATCGCTGGCTTGTTGAGGACCATAATTGCTTATGGAATATCGCTTATTAGGACGTACCGGTCTCAAAGTGCCGGTGGTAAGTTTTGGAGCCTCGCCCCTTGGCAGCGTTTTTCGGCCGGTGGTTGAAGCGGATGGTATTAAAACCGTTCATGCCGCCTTGGAACTGGGGATGAATTTTTTCGACGTTTCGCCTTATTATGGCAAAACCCTGGCTGAAACCGTGCTCGGCAAGGCTCTGAAGGGCGTTCCACGGCAAAGCTATATTTTGGCCACCAAGCTGGGCCGCTATGACGATGATGTCTTTGACTTTTCTGCAGGCCGCGTGGCTCGAAGCATAGATGAAAGTCTCCGGCGGCTGGGCGTTGACCACGTTGACATTATTCAGGCGCATGATATTGAGTTTGGCGATCTCAATCAGGTGGTTACTGAAACCATTCCGGCTATGCGCGAGCTGGTGCGAAAGGGGAAGGCTCGTTTTATCGGTATTACCGGTCTGCCGCTGAAGGTGTTTGATTACGTTATATCGCGTGTTCCAGTGGACACCATTCTTTCGTATTGTCACTATAGCCTCAATGATCGCAGCCTTGAGAGCCTGCTTGCACTTTGTGAGCAAAAAGGGGTAGGTGTTATCAATGCGTCGCCTCTTTCGATGGGGCTGCTAAGCCAAAAAGGGCCGCCTAGCTGGCATCCAGCCACCGCCGAAATCAAGGCGGCCTGCCGCAAGGTGGCCGAGGTTGCTCGTGAATCCGGAACGGATATCGCCGAAATTGCCGTCAAGTGGGCTATTCGCGAAGAACGTATCCCAACAACCCTGATCGGCATGGCGGACGAGGCGCACCTGCGGCGAAACATTCAATGGTGCACCGAGCCGCTTAATGACGGCGTGCTTAAAAAAATTGAAGCAGCGCTGCAGCCGGTGCTCAATAAAACCTGGCCGAGTGGGCGGCCCGAAAACAATTAAGGTTATGCATTATGCAAACTTTGCTACTGGAAAAGCCGGGCCAATTTAATTTAGTTGATCGCCCCGAACCTCAAACTGCCGGCGCCGGCATGGCGCTGGTGCGGGTAAATTGCGCTGGCGTCTGTGGCACAGATTTACACGCCTACAAGGGTCGCCAGCCGTTTTTTGAATACCCGCGCGTGCTCGGCCACGAATTGGGTGTTGAGGTGCTGGCCGTTGGTGATGGCGTCTCAAATGTTAAACCGGGCGACCGGTGCTGTGTTGAGCCGTACTTGAATTGCGGCAGGTGTATTGCCTGCAGACGCGGCCGTTTTAACTGCTGTACGAGCCTGAAGGTGCTGGGGGTGCATACCGATGGCGGCTATTGCTCGCGCATTGTGGTGCCGGCGGTAAAGCTGCATAGGTCGGCCAAGCTGAGTTTTGACCAATTAGCACTGATAGAAACGCTGGGTATCGGCGCTCACGCAGTAAGCCGGGCAGCCATTGAACCGGGTGAATGGGTGCTGGTGTTGGGAGCAGGACCGATTGGTCTGGCGGTTATGCAGTTTGTAAAAGCGGCAGGAGGCCGCTTAATAGTCGCCGATATCAGCCCGCAGCGACTGGAGTTTTGCCGCAAGCAGGTGGGCGCAGACCATACGGTAGACGCGAGGCAAACGCCGTTGGAGCAGGTGCGAGCCATTACCAATTCAGATTTGCCCACAGCCGTGTTCGACGCCACGGGCAACCCGCAGTCCATGCACGATGCTTTTGGTTATGTGGCCAACAGCGGGCGGCTGGTGTTTGTGGGCCTGTTTCAGGGCGATGTAACCTTCAGGGACCCCGAGTTTCATCGTCGCGAACTGACGTTGTTGGCCAGTCGCAATGCGACGCCCGCAGATTTTGCCCGTATAATCTCGCTCGTTGAAGCCGGCTCCATTGACACCACTCCCTGGATTACTCATCGCGCCAAGTTGGCGGATGCTGCAGCGCAATTCAACGTCTGGACCGACCCATCCAGCGGCACCATCAAGGCTATGATTGCCATTTAGTCGCATGGCTTGACGCCAACCCAGCCCGGCGCTGTAATGCGCGGGTAAATATGTTGTTGCCCTGGTGGGGCATATGCTATTGAGGAAACTACTTTTATGAAAACGCTTAATGCCTCGGAATGTAGGTATGACCTGGTAAGCTTGGGTGAATGCATGGTGCGGCTCTCGCCGCCGGGACATGGTCGCATTGAGTTTGCCAATACCTTGGAAGTATGGGTTGGCGGCGGCGAGTACAATGTTGCCTATGCTCTAGCGCGATTGGGGTTGCGCACCGGCTTTGTCAGCCGCCTGGTGGATAACCCAGTTGGCCGGATTGTTCTTAATCATGGCCGGGCGGTGGGCTTGGACATGCAGCATGTGCTGCTGGCACCATACGATGGCGTTGGCAAGGCCGACCGCATTGGCCTGAACTTTACCGAGGTTGGCACCAGCGTTAGAGGCTCAGTGACCATGTATGATCGCGGACATTCGGCGGCCATGAATATGAAGCCCGGCATGATTGACTTTGCCGCGATTTTTACCAAAAGCCGCGCCCGCTGGTTGCATACGGGGGGCATATTTACCGCGCTCTCTGAGGGTACTGCGGGTGTGGTGCTTGAGGCGGTTAAGGCGGCCAAAGCCGCCGGGACGATCGTATCCTACGATCTTAACTTCAGGTCTAAGCTTTGGAGCAGCAAACAGGCTCAGACCATCACCAAAGCCATCATGCCCTATATTGACGTGCTTATAGGCAATGAAGAAGATTTTCAGAAGGTGCTTGGCTTTGAAGTCCCCGGCGTAGATGAAAACCTCGCCAATCTTAATACCTCTGCCTACAAAGCGATGGTTGAAAAAGTGGTGGCAACCTGGCCGAGCGTCAAAATGGTCGGTACGACGCTGCGCGAGGTGCGGTCGGGCCTCGTCAATAATTGGTCGGCCATTGCCTGGTGCGAAGGCAAGTTTTACGAAAGCCGGCGCTACGAAGGTTTGGAAATAGAGGACCGCGTAGGCGGTGGCGACGGATTTTGCTCTGGATTGGCCTACGGCGTGCTTGCCGGAAAGTCTCCACAGGAAGCGGTGGACTTGGGCGCCGCCCATGGCGCTTTGCTGCAAACCACGCGCGGTGACACCAGTCAGATTAATCTTTCCGAATTGATGCACGTTTACGGCGGCGGCAGCGCTCGCATCGTGCGATAAACGCAGCAGCCCGGGGTGTAGAGCGGCTTTTGTCGCGATTCTTGCAAATTAACTCTCGGCCATGGCATGGTGTTCCCACACCAGAGCCGCGCCTTGCAGCACAAGATCCGGAATCAGCGAGTCTACTAGGCCCATCGCCGGCAGCAGCCGCTGCGCATCGCCGCCGGTGCCCACAACGTGCGGCCAATGCCCAATCTTCTCGGCGTAACGTTCAACAAGTTCGCGAATGGCTCCGCGCGTTGCGGCATAAATACCCATGCCCAACGCCTCGAGGGTGTTGCGCCCCAAAGCTTCTGTGGGTTCATCCAGCGTCGCCAGTGGCAGTTGTGCAGTGTTTTCGTGAAGGGCACGGGCACACATCTGCAGCCCCGGCCCGATTGAGCCGCCTAAAAATACGCCGTCATCACTGACGGCATCCACCACCAAGGCCGAGCCGCAATGAATTATTACCGCCGCGCTTTGTGTATTGACATACGTGCACAACGCGGCGAGCAGACGGTCAACTCCAAGGGTGGACTCATCCGTCAGGGCGGTTTGCATTGGAATGGGCAAATCTTTGCCGATGATCTTTGGGCGTTGGCCGCAGATGCGTTCCACCGTTTGAGCAACCGTTGGCGTCAGTTGTGGCGCAACGCTGGCAATAACAATTGCTTCGGGTGCGGCTGTCCCGGCGTCGTTGTCAGCAGTCTTGTGGCTTGGAGCCCACAGGCCGCGCAACAGATCGTCAAGGCGGTCGGCGATTTCGTCATGCGTAATTCGTTGGGCTGGTTCAGATACCGCGCCTTCTGCAAACAAGCCGGCGCCGAGGCGCGTATTTCCGATGTCAATTGCTATAACGCTCATGATGCGCTCCAAAAAAAATATGGCTGAATATCAGGTGGCTTTGCGGCTGCGCCGGTAGAATTTGCCTTTGCGCTGGTCGTCTGCCTTCATGGCTTGAACTTCCGCGGCAAGTTCGGCATCGTCTACGGCAGTCTCGCTGCTTTGTGTTGCGGTGCTCGGACCGGTCGCTTGGGGCGTATCGGAAGCGGTAGGCCATGCAGATACATCGCTCATAATAGCGGGCGGTGCATCAACAATGGCCTCGCCTTTCGGTGCCCGCTGCACGGTTTGCCATATCTCCTCGAGCAGCGGTCTTAGACCCGTACCGGTGACGGCACTGATGGCGAAGATTTGCTTGCCCGGCAAATAGTCGCGAAGGTCGGCGAGAGCTTCTGGTGCTCCGGTAAGGTCCATTTTATTGGCAACAAGAATTTCGGGCTTGGCTGCGAGCTTGGGGCTATATTTGGCCAACTCGCTCCGCAGCGATTCGTAGGCCTCAATGGGAGTAATGTCTTCCAGCGACATCATATCAATCAGATGCACCAGCACGCGCGTTCGCTCAATATGGCGCAAAAATGTCAGGCCCAGGCCCGCGCCTTCGTGCGCACCTTCAATTAACCCCGGAATATCGGCGATAACCAGTCGCCGCTCGGCATCAAGCTCGGCAATTCCGAGTTGCGGCTTAAGTGTCGTAAACGGGTAGTCGGCGATTTTAGGGCGTGCCGCAGAGAGTCGCGATAGCAGCGTGCTTTTACCGGCGTTGGGCAACCCCAGCAGGCCAACGTCGGCAATGAGCCTGAGCTGAAATTTTAGGCGGCGCGATTGGCCACGCTCGCCGGGTTCGGCATACTCCGGTGCTTGCCGCACCGATGTCACAAACTGCAAGTTGCCTCGACCACCACGCCCGCCGGCGGCGACCAGTACTTTGCGGCCCGCAGGCACCATGTCGGCAAGCAAAATGCCGGAGTCGGCATCGTACACCAGCGTGCCCGGTGGAACGCGAATGACGAGGTCGGTGCCATCGCGGCCGGCCTTTTTTTTGCCTTGGCCCGGCTCTCCGCGCGGGGCCTTCCAGTGATGGCGGCCTGCCATGTCCAGCAGCGTATCTACACCTTCGACCGCCTCAAGATACACGCTGCCGCCGCGGCCACCATCGCCGCCGTCCGGGCCGCCGTGCGGAACGTATTTTTCGCGCCGCATCGAGACGCACCCGTTGCCGCCGTCGCCGGCAAAAACCTTAATTTCCGCTTCATCAATAAACATCAACTGTTTCCAATTGCTCTGGGGCCAGATCGCCGGTGTAGGCCGTTATATGCGTCGCACATTGTCACCCGCGACGCAAAACACGTTCAATTGTACTCGATACGCCTGCGTTTAGCAGGCTCGGCATAATGAGCCGGACTGCTCGTACTTTTTAACTGTTCGGTTCGGAATAGCATTTAGTTCACCTGAAAATCAAAAAACCGAGTGAGGTAAAAAATTTTCAAGTTGAGCGTTTTCTCTTTTTGAATGGCTCGATGGCAATGGAGAACCGGCCGGCCGATGCCTGCTGAAGGATGTCTTTGATTTAGAAAATGCTCGGGACAGGAATCGAACCTGCACTCCTTTCGGAACCGGAACCTAAATCCGGCGCGTCTGCCAGTTCCGCCACCCGAGCTGGTATTCGAAAATCATACCGTTTTGTGCGTAAATTGTCATAGCCAACGCGGGCGTGAGGCCATGCAGCGAATTGCTTGATGAATCGGGCTTGGGGCCAAAATGAACCTCATCCCGGCGGATCACCGTGAGGTGCTAGGCGATTAACGTCGGCAAGCTTCCGGCAAGATAAGGCACCGGCGACGGTTGCCTGGCGGTTACTCGCTGCTGTCGCTCATGGCGCGAATGTCGGCACGGGTAATGTTGGCCGCACGCTTGGCCGCTGCTGACAAATAGGCATTCGGGTCGTGCTGCCATTTCTGCAGGAACTTAAGAATGGCTTTGGCTTCAGAGGCGTCACCGGTGGACCACCGCGCAATGCCCAGGTTAATCATCGCTTCAATTCGCCAGGTTATGTCCTGATCGTGCTTGACGATGTTGGCCATGTCGCCGGCATATGGATCGGTGGTGTGGACGATGGCATATTTTTTGTACCACGCATGGACAACAGCTTTAAGTGATTTGTGAAGATTGTCGGCTGCGTCATGCAGAAATTCACTCTTGGTTTTGCCGTGGCCGTAATACGAACGGATGGCGTCAACAGCGGTGCTGAGGGTATCGAGGCCGGCGGTTCGAACGTTGAGGAAGAGGCCGCGCTTCCATTCGTTGTAACCCAGCATAAGAGCCGCCTGGTAGGCTTTGAGAGCCTGTTTAAAGTGGCTTTGCAGCTTGTCATTTTCGCCAACCATGAGCGCGACATTACCCATGGCTTCAAGCCGCGCCTGAACCGGGTCTTGAACACTCGGAAGCGGAGCCTGCTTGATGAACAGCAGATGGTGGCGATTGACCGCTTTTCCAGCGGCCTGCTCCAGCAAAGAAACTATGGCCATGACATCGGGATTGTTCTGAGGGTTGGGATCGCGACTGATTCGATGAATGGCTCTAATGCTCGTCGCGAGGTCGCACATCTTTTGATAAGCCTCAAGATAGGTGAGTCCAGCGCCTGATCCAACCTGTTGGGGTTGAATGCCGTTGAGGCTTCTTTTAAGGGCAATAACATCCATAAAACCGGGCGTCAAGGTTTTATCGGTTGGTGGCGGAAGATGCGATGGCATCGTGGCAACAATTAAAACCATAACAAAAACAACGATAACGAGACCCGCGAGAATGAAACCAAGCTTATAGCCACCCATGATGATTATCCTTACGCCAAGACAAACACAACGATGCCGCCAGAGGTCCGTGGCGCCCTTAACCACGATCTCAAGAGGTTATGCCCCGGAGCAAAGAGGTTGTCAATAGTGTGTGACGTCGTCGCGGCGGTGTGTGTGTGGGGCATAGGCGCTAACTTAATTTTACACTTTCTTCGAATGCGTGTATATTTGTATGCATGAAGAATATGCGGCAATGGAT
>JBMFVX010000119.1:0-9396 GCA_049965775.1 Phycisphaerae bacterium | reverse complement strand
AAAACGCAACCGTCCGAACCCGACAGTACCTTAGGCGTCGGTACTGATTGTCCAATTCCGGCTGAACCAAGACAGGGTGTGCAGGTTGCCGTCAGCAACAGCAGCGTAGACAACGTCCAGCAGTTGTACCTTACCGGCCTGACTGCCGGCAATTACGATCTGCAGGTTGTTGGTTTGCTGCAGGATGGCTCGGCAACCAATGTGCCCTACGCCTTGGCTTGGTCGTTTCAAGACCCGCCGGGCACCGTGCCTGAACCCGCCTCATTAGCGCTGTTGGCCATTGGCTCGCTGCCGCTGCTGCTGTGCCGTTCGCGTCGTCGCTCAGCCTGATTGCTGCGGGCCTGCTTGCCTCATCTGTTTACGGTTTAGACAGCCGTCTCTGGTTGATGAGCGATACCTGTTCCTGCAAATACCGGAACACTTTGCGGGCCTGGGGCAGTTGGTACAGCACCATTTCGGGTGTCGCTGTGTCGTTGCTGCGAATCACTATCGTGCCGACGCCCAGAATCCGCTGCAGCAGCCCCTGGCGCAGTTCTAAGTCCACCACGCTTGGCATCGAAACCCAATCTATCTTTTTACTTAAAATGCCTGATTGCTTTTCAATGCGCATGGCGCTTATGTGCGTTTCTATGCGGCGGCTGTGCACATAAATAATAAACACTGCCACCGCACATGCCGCCAGCACGGCCAGAAAAATCGTCCATTGGTAGCGGTGCAAAGCCTCAATAAAAAAGCCCGCAGCGCCCACCGCTGCCATGCAGAAGCAAATAAGATAGCGCCAGAAATTATCCCATTGGCTGGTATGCAATGAAAAAACTGTTTCGGTCGAGAAACCCGCCAATGGCGCAGACGCAGCGCTGCTTTGGGTTGCGTTGGCGCCGGGGGTATCGAGATATTCCCCGCACCAGCGGCATTTGCGGGCCGCGGCCGCAATGCGCTCGCCGCAGATGGGGCAGGCCTTGGTGTTGTCAGCGGCGGTGGCCGGGGCGGCAACATTGGCGCTGGGGGCTGCCATAAAACCAGCAGGCTCTGCGGGCTGCGCCAGCAGCGGCACAATTGTTCGCTTGCAGTTCTCACACAAAATGGCTCGGCCGAGCGCGTCGCCCGCAACCTCCATCGTTTTACCGCAGATACAGGTAAGTTGGTACATCGCTGTTGACCTCGTCGCAGGCAACTTCGCCGCTCGAGTCAGCCGGTGCCAGAACAGGCGTCGGTGCGGCATATTACGGCGGCATCCTGGCGAATCATAATACGAATACCGCAATATTGCGCTCGTGCTTATTGCGGTCTTGGCCGGCGGCGGCGTTAAAGAGCCAGGATCTAAGGCTCGGTCGCAGGGCCTTTCGGCTACTCGGCTACTCGGCTACTCGGCTACGCGGCTTGTTACCGCCCGCTGCCTGCGCCGCACAGCCAGCAGCATGCCAACAAACACCAGGGCCGAGCCGATGGCAAAGCCTATGCTCGGTACCCGCCCCTTGAGCAGGCCTTCCCATAGCAGCGTTACCGGATAGGCCAGATTGCTGAAGGTGGCCACACGCGACGGGGGTTGCCGGGCGATGGTCCAGTTAAACAGAAAAAACACCACCACCGCCACGCCCAGCGACAGGTACAATAGCCCCAGCCATGCCGACAGGGCGATGCTGGCCCAGTGCATTGTTTGTGCGTCAATAACAGCTGGCGGCACCGAAAACAAAACCCCCGCGACAAAAACATACAGTTGTGTGTTAAGGCTGCCATAACGCTGGTTGAGCGGGCGGCTAAGCACCAGGTAAAGGCTCCAGGTGGCCGCGGCAAGCAGCAGCAGCAAATCGCCATGCACAAAGCGGCTTGTCAGATGCAGACCCGAATTAAGCACAACCACCAGCGACCCAACCGACGCAAACACCGCCCCGGCCAGCCCGGCAAAACTCCAGCGCTCCATGTTAAGCAGGCACGACAGCAGCGTTACCATGACGGGGGTATTGGCGTACAGCATGGCTCCGTGTGAGGCGTTGGACCAATCTACGCCGCGCCAAAACGCAAACTGGTTGATCGGCACGCAAATGATGCCCAGCAGAATGATCATCAACATATCGCTACGCCGGGGCAGTTGCAGCCGGCGCATCATAAGCTGCACCAGCGCGATCGTCAGCGCTGCGACGGTAAATCGCAGGCACCCGCCGAGCAACGGCGGAAACCCGGCCACTGTTGCCTTTACGGCAATGGCGGTAAATGAACTCATAAGCAAAATTAAAAGCAGTGCGCCGAGGTCCAGCGGCCCAAGGTGAGCGTGAGCGGTGGGGCCGGGGGTGGTTTGCTTCATGAAACCTTCCAAATGGGGGGGCTGCAAACATGGCAGATGAGGATTGCTGAAACGCCGGCCGCAGTCAGTGCCCGGCTGGCCTATTTAAGCAGCGCCGCGGCTGCCCAGTCAACCCGGCCGCGCACGCCATCGTGTTCATCGTCGCTTGCCGATAGCTCCAGCGTTTTAACTCCCGCCACCGACAATATAACCGGCGCTGCAGCCTCGCCCGGTGCGGCATGCGGCTGGTCGTACAACGCCTTGCCATCGGCAGTGATTTTTACGTGCGCCTGCCCCCACGGCGTGGCAGAATCATCCATCGCCGGAATCAGTCGCAGTGTTGTGTATTGCCCGTTAAGCGTAAATGTCAGCCGGCAATTCACGTGTACGCCCAAACCATGCCGATAGCGTACACCATCCACCCGCATGGGCCGGCCTGTGACGGCGCGATTGACTTCTACCGGCCACTTCATGCCGAACAGCGTGCTTTGTTCGCTGGCAAATGGGAGCGTTGCCAGCCATGTAAGCCGTCCGCCCAGCACATGAACTGAAAGCACATCTCCCGTGCTGCATACCAATGATTGATGATCTGCCGTGGATGCATGTACGCTGGTCGCATTCATGGTCAGCTCTGAAACGGTCACGCGGCTGCCATCGCGCAGTTCGAGTTGAGCCGTCAGGGTTGGCTTTGGCGCCGCCGGCGGCAGGCCGCCGAGGGTGATGCAGGCGATGCGGGCCAGCGGCAACGTGCTTTCGCCCAGAGCACTGTGAAACTCGGCGGATGTAGCGGTAAGGCCTTCAAGAAGGCCATCCAGCTTATCGCCGTTTATAAAATAAATCGTGTCGTGGTCGTGTGCGAAGGCGGTCGGCGGTTGGCTTCCAGCTCGCCGTAAGCCTGCAACAATGCCCAGTGGAAATGTCAGCTTTCCCAATAGCGGCGATTGCAGAGTCATGGCCCCGGCCGCAATGGCAATCGGCGTGCCAACGAGGCTGTCGCCGTTGCGCAACGACAACCGCCATTGCGCCAGCGTAGGTGATTGCGTTGCCGCAACGCGCCGCAGGCTTACGAGTTCGTCGCTCGCCACGTTGATGCCCGCGCCGTTGCCGCGCGTGCCTGAAAGCGAGCCGTCGAGGCTCCATTGTGCGATGGCGGCATGCCGGTAAGTTTGCAGCGTCTTGTTTTGGGCTATGTGCGCGGTCACAACCTGCCAGTTCGTGGATGATGCGGCCCGTGCCAGCGGCGCCGTTGTCAGGCCAAGCAGGGCGATGATGAAATAGTTAAGCCGCCGACAGCTGCGATTCATAGGCGCTCCTGGCAGAATCATTTCTGTAAGATTGGCAGCAGGCGGTATGGAATCTGCAGGGCGATAAGCGCCATGGCCGTGCCATAGCAGCGCCCTGCGCCGCCCTGCCAGCTGCCATCGTCATTTTGGCGGCTGATGAGTGTTTTGGTCAGCGAGGGCCACCAGCTCGCCCACCAGTGTCCACCGGCTAAAAACATTGCCTGCGTGCCATAATAGTTGCCATAAAAAAAGTTGCCCTGCGAGTTGTTGGGGCTGCCGGGCAGGCAGTTCATAAGGTAATGCACCCCGGCGGATATAGCGTGCCCCTTATAAACACCGGCGTAAAACAAAAGCGCCACGCCCGCCGCCGACCGCGGAAACGCCGACCCCGGCGAATTGATCATATAACTGAAACCGCCATCGGGGTTCTGCAGCCGTCGCACAAATCGTATGGCCCGCTCGATGGTGCGCCGCGGCACCGCAATGCCCGCATCGCGTGCGGCTCGCAGCGCCATGACCTGACAGATGGTGACCGAGAGGTCGGCATCCATGGGCACGGGCTGGTAACGCCAACCGCCCTGATTGTTTTGGCACTGCACAATGAGCCGCACCGCTTTTTGCAGCTTTTGTCGCAGCGAAGGCAGATGCGCCTCGCCATAGGTTTCGGCCAGGAACAGCGTCGCAAAGCCGTGGCTGTACATGGGGTTGCCTTCGCTTGGCCCGGCAATGAGTCCTGATTGCTGGCATTGGCTTAACACAAACTTCAGAGCCTGCGATACATTGTGGGCATACGGTCCCTGGCCGGGCAGGCTGCCCCCCGCAACAAAGGCCAGGCCCGAAAGGGCGGTAATGGCCACCGGAGCTTGCGGATTCGAGAACGAGCCATCGGTATTTTGTCGCCGGGCGAGCCATTTAAGACCCTTGGCGATCATGGTCTTTACGGCCGGCGTTAGTTCATGGCGAAGTGGGCTGGGTTGGCCGAAGACAACATCGCTAGGCCCGGACGATTTAGCCGCAAGTGCCGCCGAGGCGGCGGGCACGCCAAGAGCCGCTGTTGCCAGGCAGGCGATGCCAAGCGCCAGGGGCTGCCGCACAAGCACGCGAAGAAGTCGCCTTGGCGTAAATATAGTTTTCATGCTCACGCGCTACTCTTGTAAGTCCCCTTGGCCGTATGCGGCACACCACACCTGCTTGCTACGTCCGCCGCAGCTCTGCAGTTAGCGCCAATCTTATCTGGTAAGCGGAAATACTCCAACAAAGGCACGCCACCCGCCTCGCTTAGCCGCCTGCGCCTCCACCGCGCTTCTAAGTTACGGTTTTGGACCCTTGCGCGAGCGAGGGGTTGCGACGCTTATGGTTTTCCTATTTCCGGTGGTGGTGCCGGATTTTGATTTCTTTGATCGCTTGAGGGTAGGCTTTGCGATTGTGCGAGCCTTGCGCTCTGCGAGAGAAGTTGGCTTTGGTGCTGGCGTTGGCTTGGCCTTTGCTTGTGATGGCCCCGTGTGCACTGATGATGAACTGCCGCTTTTAATAGTCGCCCCCGGTTGACGCGGGCGGCGGGTAAATGTTTTTGATGCGGCTTTGTATTTGGTGGGCGGTGTTGGTTCTGACGCTGGAAGCTCAGTAGCCGCAGGGGTCACGTCCACCTCTACGCCAAACACATCGGCAAGTTGGTCTTTGGCGATCGTTGCGCGGGCTTGGTCGCCGGCCTGAGTCATGGCTTGGATGCTCTCGGCGCTCGGCACGAGTTCCAGATGATCCACCTGTCGCAAGGTAAACAGCAGAGATGGGTTGCTATCAAGCCGATTGCCCACGCCATAGAGCACGGCCGCGAGGTGCTTGCACAGGCCTGCGTAATCGGGGCAGGAACAGTTCATCGTGATCTGATCGGGTGAAGGAAACATGCCCTTATCACGATCAGTTACAACGCCCATGACCGCGTCAGACAGCCGCCCCTGCAGGAGTTCAATCACGCTGCCTATGCCGCCGGCAACGTTTGCGCGAATGTGGTCCCATGTGGCGGAATGAAGTTTGGCGATTTTTATTTCAATTTCATACAGACTTGAACCCTTCACTAGCGCCTTGATCATGCCGGGTTCAATTGCCAGGTCTATAACAGCGCCGCAGCGCACATAACTGCGTCCCCGCATGAGTCGGTTGGAATAGTCGCTGTACGATTCGAGATGCTTGCACCAGGCTTTGCCCCAAAACGTTGTGGCAATGGTGCTGCCTGCAAGCTCTATTGGACTGAGCTTTCGCCCGGCTTTGCCCAGTCGCTGGGTCTCTTTGAGGGCATTTTTCCGGCGCTGCTCAACGGATACATAGGGTTTGTATTGCCACCACATGAAAGTGCATCCTTTTGCTGGTCATCGGTACACGGAGCGGGGCTATTGATCGCCGGCCCGATGAATATCCAGCGAGACCAGTTGCAAGAGCGACTGGTTGTCCATCTCGGTAAGTATCGGCTCTGCGCCGCCTTGAAGCAACTGATGCGAGAGCTGGCTTTTTTCGGCAATGAGGGCGTCAATTTTTTCCTCAAGTGTGCCGCGGCAAACAAACTTGTGCACCAGAACATTCTTTTTCTGGCCGATTCGGAAGGCTCGATCGGTCGCCTGATTTTCGACGGCCGGGTTCCACCAGCGGTCGAAGTGAATGACATGTGATGCGGCGGTAAGGTTGAGACCTACGCCGCCAGCCTTGAGCGATAGAACAAAAAACGGCGGGCCGCCGGGGGCTTGAAATTGTTGTACCAGCGATTTTCTTTCCGCAACAGCCGTCGAGCCATGCAGAGCGAGGCCTTCGCGTTTAAAAATTGTTTGCAAAAACATCGCCAGCGGGGCGGTCAATTCGCGAAATTGTGAGAAAACGAGAAGTTTTTCCTGACGGGCGGCGATTTCTTCGCATAGCTCGCGCAGTCGCTCGAACTTGCCGCTCTCGTGTGGATGGTAGTCGCCGTTGCCAAGCAAATGGGCGGGATGATTGCAAATTTGCTTAAATCGCATCAAATAGGCGAGCACCACACCCCGTCGCTGTATGCCAGCCAGGGTTTGAAGCTGCTGGCTCAATTCATGCACCGCCTGCTGGTAAAGCACAATCTGCTGTTTGCTTAAATTGCAGAAGGCGACGACTTCGGTCTTTTCGGGGAGGTCTGCGATAATGCTCTTATCTGTTTTGAGCCGTCGGAGAATGTAGGGTTGCACGAGCGATCTTAACGGCGCATAGCCGCTATTCGACTCCGAAAGCCTTTTGGCATAAGCGGCAAACTCTTTGGCATTGCCCAGCAGGCCTGGATTAATAAAGTCAAAAATGGACCATAAGTCGGAGAGACGATTTTCGACCGGCGTACCGGTGAGCGCAAAACGAGCCGCGGCCTTAAGTTGCTTGACGCTTTTCGACTGCTTGGAGCCGGCGTTTTTAATGGCTTGGGCTTCATCAAGTATGACAAGATTCCAATGTTGGGCGGCAATCCACGTAAGGCGGGCGGCCATTCCATAGGTTGTAATGACAATGTCGGCATTTTGAATGCCAGCCGGTGCAGATTCGCCATCGGCCGCGAAGCGCGGTTCGGAAGGGTGGGCGACAAATGCCCGGAGAGATGGCGCAAATTTCGCCAATTCTTCTTTCCAGTTGCCGATGAGTGACGCCGGTAGAACCAGCAGCGAGGGCCTTGCGGTGGCGGCGCTGGGAGAATGGCCTTTAAGGTTTAGCAATGAGCCAAGGACTTGGATGGTCTTTCCCAGGCCCATGTCATCGGCGAGGCACGCGCCCAGGCCAAGCTGAGCCATGAATGTGAGCCAGTGCACACCTATCTTCTGGTAGGGTCGCAGAGTTGCGTTTAAGCCCGCGGGCGCTTTTAAGTCAAGTTCTGCCTGTGATTGTCGCAGTGCGGCGAGTCGCGCGGCCAGCGCATCACCCGCGGTTACTTCGCTCCAGTCGCGGGCGGCCTCGGCCGCTGCGGCGGCGGAGACCCCTTGAATGCCGGCTCCGGCGAGAAGGCGCATGGCCTCCGAAAACGACAGCCCCTCTTGGCCGTGGGTATGCTCAACGTTTTTCCAGAGGGCGAGGGTTTGGGCGAGTTTGTCGCGGTCTATTTCAACCCATTTGCCGCGTAGCAGCGTAAGCCCGTTGGACGCCGCGAGAATCGCCCGGATTTCTTCTTCGGTGATTGTTTGGCCATCTATTGTTACATTTACTGAAAAATCAAGCAAAGCGTCGGACGTGATCTGAGTTTGAAAGTTGCTCCCGATGCGTACGTTCACCACCGGGCGAGGCGGTTGACTGGTACGCCACCAGTTCGGAACTCGTACAACCAGGCCGCTGTCTTCAAAAATGGGGATGTCCTTAAGGAAGCGATAGGCCTTGTCGGGCTGCCATGTCACCGGATGATAAATATCGCCTGATTGCACAAGCTCGCGCACCAGGGAACTGCGTTGAGCGGCCTGCTCGATGGGAGTAAGAAGGGCAATAAGCTGCTGTTTTTGCCGGGCATCGGCGTATTGTTTGAGCGCTTCGCTCAGGGGTAGATGCCGGAGGGTGGCTCGGTCGGTAACGTGTGTAACGTAGGTGGCTAAGAAGGCAAAGGGGTTTTGGGTGTCGCGCTTGTTTTCAGCGAGGTGAAACGTGACGCGACCAACCAACCGCCAGAGCGGGCTTAAATTTTTGAGATACGCTGTCACTCCGCCCGGGCATGAGACGATTTGTGCGCGTACAAAAGCATCGAGCTGCCGCCAGCAGCGTTCGAGGACGTCTGCATTGAGATACTCAAGACCTTGCATGGGCGGAGCCTGCATGCAACGAAAGGCGAGTTCTTCATGCGATGGCGGCTCAATGGGGTCGTGACCTTGCGACGCGGCCTCATCGGGGCGGTGGCAAAGTCGCGTGAGATAGTCTTTGGTCAATGCTCGGAAATACTCAAGAGATGGCGGCAACGGTGTTTGCAGTTCGCCGGCGGCAAGGTGCAGCAGCCCGGCAGCCTGCCCCTCGGCAAATGCCTTGGTGATGCGATCATTAACTGCCGGCGCGGACGAAATGGCATCGTCGCTTGGAGCATTGGTAAGCAAAAGCGAGCCATCGGGCGTTACGTTTAAGGCTAAAGTCATGGAGGCGTTCATACTCAAATAGTGGGCTGGCGTCAACGGCGCCCCTGCGCCGCGCGGGGTTAGCCAATGCGAGCGACGTCGCCTATGCTTTGACAATCTGTAACATCTTATTTTGTTTACAAGAAATGCGCCAGCTCGCGCGTCAGTTCGCCGTCGCTGCTGTGCCGCGACGGGGATGGTGATGAAATGTTCTTGGATATTGGGCTTGGTGCTTGTGGTGTGGTTAACAAGTTGCAAAACATGGAGGAATTGCTGAAGGATGCCAAGATAGGTTTTGTAAAAAGCAGCAAGGCATTGGGATTTTTTTGAAGGCCGCCAGGTTGTGGTATGGGCGGGAGCAAAAGCGGTGTTTTTTGAAAATTTGGCTGGGAGCAAACATGCATGGATATTGCGCAGTTTTGAAGGATGCCAAGATAAAAATGGCAAAATGTTGGGGTTTTGATGTGAAATGGCTGGTTTGGGGGTGAATGAGGGGTAAAAAGGGGTGTTTTTGCGTGCGGCAGCTGTGAGCAAACCCGCATGGATATTGCGCGGTTTTGAAGGCCGCCAAGATAAAAACGGCAAAACATTGGGGTTTTGCTGAAGACCGCCAAGTTCGGTTTTTGCAAATGTTGCAAAACATTGGCTTTTTGTTGAAGGCCGCCAAGATGCGAGCGCCCAGCGCGGCTCCGCCGCAACCAAAAGGAAGGGATGGAAAGTGCTCGCCTCTATCGCCGGCGGGGCGACTTGTCTT
>JBMFVX010000118.1:0-9432 GCA_049965775.1 Phycisphaerae bacterium | reverse complement strand
GTATTACCTATCATCGGAGTATCTCACCATCACACTGCAATAAAGCCTTCAAATTTTGGCCGTGGGAGGTATATCTCAATCTACTCTCTCGCGGCCCGCAGGCCGCGTGGCCTGCGGGCCACCCCCCCCTGTAATTTGGCCACCTTGGCCACCTTGCCCAAAACACCCTAAAAACCCCAACAAAACCATCGTTTTTCAAGGTGGCCAACCGCATCAAACCTTTGGCCCCCTTGACCCCTAACTTGGCCACCTTGCTCTTTGCTATCCCAACGCTGAAGGATAAACGCCACACCCCAATGCGGCACAAAGCCAACAACGGGCACGCTTGCAGTGGCTATTTGCGCGGCACCCGGCGGCTGGTACAATACGCGGCTCGGCTGTTTGCCAGGAGATAAACCCCATGAAGTCGCGCGATGTTCGCAAGCAATTTATTGATTTCTTCGCCCAAAAGCATGGCCATTCATTTGTGCCATCCAGCCCCGTGGTGCCGCACGACGACCCCACCCTGCTCTTTACCAACGCCGGCATGAATCAATTCAAGCCTTACTTTTTGGGCACCGCCAAAGCCCCCTGGACGCGCGTTGCCAATACGCAAAAGTGCATTCGCGCCGGCGGCAAACACAACGACCTCGACGATGTCGGCCGTTCGCGCCGCCATCACACGTTTTTTGAGATGCTCGGCAACTGGAGCTTTGGCGATTACTTCAAACAGGGCGCCATTTCCATGGCCTGGGAATTGCTCACACAGGTATGGAAGCTCGACCCCAAACGCCTGCATGTAACGGTTTACAAAGGCAACCCGGCCGACGGTGTGCCGCCCGATGATGAGGCCGCCCGGCTGTGGCAGCAGATTGCCGGCATGCCGGACGACCATATCCATCGGTTTGTAGATGACAACTTCTGGGAAATGGGCGAAACCGGCCCGTGCGGCCCATGTACAGAGATTTTTATTGACCGCACCCCCGACTGCACCGGCGGGCCGCAGGTCAACGGCACCGACCCGCGCGTGATGGAAATCTGGAACCTTGTTTTCATTCAATATAACCGCGGCTCCGACCGCAAACTCACCCCCCTGCCGGCCCAGCATGTTGACACCGGCATGGGACTCGAACGCATTTGCCAGGTGCTCGGCGGCTATGGCGACAATTACGCCACCGATTTATTCACCCCCATTTTTGATGCCATCGGCGATATCTGCGGCAAAAAATATGCGGGCCTGTTCCCCGATAAAGATCAGAAGCAGGAAGATGCCGAAACAAACCCCAACCTCGCGCGCGATATTGGTTTTCGTGTTATCGCCGACCACCTGCGTTGTCTTACCTTTGCTCTTACCGACGGGGCCATGCCCGGCAACGATGGCCGCGGCTACGTGCTGCGACGCATTTTGCGGCGGGCGGTTCGCTTTGGCCGCCAGAACCTGGGCGTTACCGATCCGTTTCTGCACAAACTTACACCGGTAATTGTAGACATTATGGGCGATGCCTTCCCAGAGCTTAAGAAAAACCCGGCCCGCGTTGCGGAAATTATTCACGATGAAGAGCAGAGTTTCGGCCGCACGCTCGATAGAGGTCTGGAACTCTTCAAGCTCGCGGCTGCCGAAGCCCGAGCGACCGGCAAGGTTCCCCCGATGGTTTCGGCCGCCAACGCCTTTAAGCTGCACGACACCTATGGCTTTCCGATTGATTTAACGCAGGTGATGGCCCGCGAGCAGCATTTAGAAGTTGACGCTGCGGGTTACGAAACACTCATGCAGGAAGCCCGCGAAAAAGCCCGTTCAGCCGGCAAAACCTCACAAGACAACCTCGCCGACTTACCGCCCGACATTCTCGCCGAACTCGCAAGGCTGCATGTCAGCGGCACCAACGATGCCGCCAAATATCAGCACAAGGCCATTCGCACCGATGTGGCGGCAATATGGGATGGTGGGCGTTTAGTGGGTTCGCTGGCTGATGCCGGCTCGAGCGCGGCGGTTATTCTGCGGCAAACCAACTTTTATGCTGAAATGGGCGGACAAGTCGGCGACACCGGCGAGTTGCACGCGGACCACGGCGGCTGCTTTGAAGTGCGCGAAACGCGAAGCGTCGGCGGCTATGTGCTGCACCTTGGCATTTTGCGCAGTGGCAAACTCAACACCGGCGACACCGTCAGCGCCGAGGTGCATGGCGCCCGCCATCGTATCGAGAACAATCATACCGGCACCCACCTGGCCAATTGGGCCTTGCGGGCGGTGCTCGGCGAGCATGTCGAGCAGAAAGGCTCGCTGGTAGATGCCGAAAAACTGCGATTCGACTTTGTGCAGCCCAAAGCGCTCACCGACGCGCAAATTGCCGAGGTCGAGGCCCTGGTCAATAAATCTATTGCGGCTGATTTACCGGTGTACAGCCAGGTGGTGCCGCTGGAAGAGGGTCGAAAGATCAAGTCACTGCGCGCGGTGTTTGGTGAAAAATATCCGCCGCAGGTGCGGGTGGTGAGCGTGGGTGTACCGGTAACGGAGCTTCTGGCCCAGCCCGATGATGCACGCTGGATGAATTACTCCATCGAGTTCTGCGGCGGCACGCACGTTGTCTCCACAGCGACGATCGAAAGCTTTGCCCTGGCTGCGGAAGAATCGGTCAGCAAGGGCATTCGCCGGATTGTGGCCCTTACCGGCGCTGCCGGCAAAAAGGCTGCGGACCTCGCCGGCCAGATGGATTCTCTTATTAAGCAAAGCGCCGCGGCCGATGCGGCAGGTCTGCCCGCAGCCATCGCGGCGATTCAATCTCTGGCGCGCGAGCCGCACCTGCCGATGCTGCAGCGGCGCAAAGGCCAGCATGCGGTGGCCCAATTGCAGCAACGGCTGAAAGATCAGCAGAAAAAAGCCGGCGGCGGCGCGGGCGGCCCGGCTGCCGCCGAGATCGAACGCCTTCTTGGCACGATAGAGCAGGTTAACGGCGCCGCACTGCTGGTGAGTTCGCTTTCGGAAGCATCAGCCGATGTACTGCGCGGCGCGATGGACGCCATCAAGAAAAAACACCCCCAAACGCCTCTGGCCATTCTTCTCGCCGGCGTATCGGTAGATCACGATAAAGACGGCAACCCCCTGCCGGCAAAAGTTAATTTACTCGCCGCGGTAAGCGATGCGTTGGTCGGCAAGTTGGCGGCTGGCGATTGGGTTAAAGCGATTGCTCCTCTGGTGGGCGGCAGCGGCGGCGGACGGCCGCAGATGGCGATGGCCGGCGGCAAAGATACCGGCAAAGTAGCCGAGGCATTGGCCGCCGGGCGCGAACTTGCCCAGAAACAACTTGCCTGATCATCCTGCGTTGCATTGACCTGATCGAAGGATTTTTTTGTGCCTTCTGACAACAACACCTCTGTGGCCATTGCCAATGACAACGCCGAAATAGAGGCAACTGCACCAACGGATTTTCGGCTGGGGTGGTTGGCCTGGTCTCATTTTTTGAACGATGGAGCCGCCTTTTACCTGCCCGGAATTTTGCCCGCGGTGCTGACCGCATTGCATGAGCCAGTACGCATGGTCGGCGTGATTATGCTGGCCATGTACATTGGCCAGACACTCCAGCCGGTGGCGGGCCTGTGGGCCGACAAAATCGGCGGCAAATCTCTCGTAGTCGGCGGGCTGTTGCTCGCGTCGCTGGGGGCGGCGCTGGTGGGCCTCTCGCCCAATGTTTGGGTGCTCATGGCACTGCTGCTCGCAAGCGGGTTGGGCAGCACCCTGTTTCATCCACAGGCTTTGGCGCAGGTGCGGTCGCTGACGGTAAAACGCCACGGCATGGGCATGTCTCTGTTTTTAATCGGCGGCGAACTCGGCCGCGGCATCTGGCCTTTTATCAGCAGCATTATTGTGGTGCGACTGGGGCTGTCGTACCTGTGGCTGCTGGCACTGCCAACGCTGCTCACCCTGCCCCTGTTTTATGGGCAGTTGCCGAGCCTGCCGCAGCGGCCCAAAGGCGCAAAGCCGGCACACCTGCACTTCCGCGAACATCGCTGGCCTTTTTGGGTGCTGGTAACGTATTCGACGTTGCGCGCCTTGGTGGTATTTGGCACGCTGGTGTTTATACCTATTATGTGGAGGCTGCGCGGCGGCGCACTGGTGAGCGGCGCATCTATTCTTACCACTCTGCTCATTACCGGCATCATCGGCCAGGCCGCCGGTGGAACGCTTGGCGACAAGCTGGGGCGCAGACATGTGCTGCAGGTAGCCGCCGCCCTGCTGCTGGTGCTTACGCCGCTGCTGCCGCTTACGCACGGATTTCTGCTGTGGGTTTTGGCCGCTGCGCTGGGCATACCGATGTTTGCAACGTTTTCGCCGACGCTGGTCATCGGGCAGGAAATCTTCTCCGAGAATCGGGCGCTGGGAGCCGGCATTGCACTCGGATTTTCCAATGGGTTGGGCGCCATCGGCCTTTTGCCGCTGGGCTGGGTTGTTCAGCGGTACGGCATCGGGACACTCTTTGGTATCTTAACCGCCGCCGCGGGCCTCATGCTGGCGTCATCATTTTTATTTTCGCCCAGGGTGCATCCTTCCATGAACTGACGGCGGTCAGGCATCAAACAAAAATAACGATGATGCATCTTGGTACCTCCACATTCAACGTCGCTCAACAACGAGCCACGCGGTTAAGCCGCGTGGTCAAGCCCTTTGCCCACCCCGGCCAGCCGCAGCGCCGCAACCACGCCCCACCACCTCAATCGCCGTCGAGCCAAGGATGCCGAAATCCCCGATGAGGCAGGAGCGCCATCCATCGGGACGCGCGCCAACCGTCGCCCCTAAACAACAAATTTAAAACCCTGCGTTACCCAGCGTCCCCTGCGGTGAACCCCCGTCGCGCAGCACCCCATAACCAAGAACCTCTGCGTACATCTGCCTTGAGGCAGGGATGCCGAATTCCCGATGGGTATGGAACCAACCATCGGGTTTGAGGTAAGGATGCCGAAATCCCGATAACGTAGGAACCAAACTATCGGGATGCGGTTAACCCTCGTCACACAGCACCCCAAATTAAGCAATCATCGTCGTCTCCGTGTCTCTGATTCTCTGCACGCCACCGTCGCGCAGCACCCTGTAACCAAAAACCCTCTGCGTACATCTGCGTCATCTGCGGTTAACCCCGTCGCCCGTCTCGCGGCCCGCAGGCCGCGCTGTGCTCCCCAAGGCGGTGCGTCTCTGCTATAGTCAAGTGCTGGAGAAATCGCCAACCGATGGAGCAACGGATTGTGAGACATGTTATCGTTGTGCAGCATGTGCCGCCGGAAGGTATCGGCAGCATTGCTCATAGCTTAAAAGCCGCCGACATAAAAGCCCAAACTTGTGAAATTTTCGCCGGTCATGCCGTGCCGCAGGCCATCAATGGCGCAGCGGGCGTGATCATCATGGGCGGCCCCATGGGCGTGTACGAACAGGACCGCCATCCATTTTTAACCCATGAACTTAACTTATTGCGAAGCGCCCTTGATGCCAACAAACCCATTCTCGGCATTTGTTTGGGGAGCCAGTTGCTGGCTGCGGCCTTAGGCTCGCGTGTATACCCCGGCCGGCAAAAAGAAATTGGCTGGCATGAAGTGAAGCGCAGCGATGCCGCCAAGGCGGATAAACTATTTTCCGACGCACCCGACGCCTTTCAGGCCTTTCATTGGCATGGCGACGTGTTTGATGTTCCGCAGGGAGCGGTGCCGCTGCTATCATCCGAATTAACTCCGTGCCAGGCTTTTCGCTTTGGCGCAGCGGCCTATGGGCTGCTTTGCCACCTGGAGGTTACGCAAACCACCGTGGCGGCCATGGCTGAAACATTTGGCGATGAATTGATCTCTGTCGGCGGCAATGGTCGCACCATCATTAAAAAAACCGCCCGCAATTTGCCGAGTCTGCAAACCATTAGCCGGCGGGTATTTGATCAATGGGTCGGGCTGCTTTAATGTTGCAACCCGGCGATTACTTGCACTGGGCTATCACCTAGTCTATCACCAAGGAAAATGTACCATGCAACAACCCGTACTGCAGATATGTTGGCTGCCGCACGGCAAGGGCCTTGAGGCTCCGGGCTATCAAACACCCCATGCCGCCGGCATGGATGTGCAGGCCGCCGTGACCGAGCCGTTTACGCTTGCGCCCATGCAGCGGGCGGCTATTCCCTGCGGTTTTATTATGGCGATCCCGCCGGGTTACGAGGTGCAGATTCGGCCGCGGTCGGGCCTGGCTCTTAAGCATGGCATCTCAGCCCCCAACGCCCCCGGCACCATAGATGCCGACTACCGGGGCGAACTTAAGATTCTGCTGATCAATCTCGGTAGCGAACCATTTGTAATAACCCGCGGCATGCGCATCGCACAAATGATTGTCGCGCCGGTGGCCCAGGCAACGTGGCAAGCGGTGGATTCGCCCGATCATCTCGCACCCACCGACCGCGGCACCGGAGGTTTTGGCAGTACAGGCCATTAAGCAGCGCCACCGCCCCTGCGACTACTTGCAGAGGCTTATGGCGGCGCTTTGCCGCTATCCCTTGGGTGTGCGGCGATATTCGCTGGGTGCAACGTGATAAACCCGGCGAAAGACGCGCGAAAAATAAAGCGGATCGTCAAAGCCGATATCCGCTGCGATTTGCTTGAGTGGGCGTGCGGTGGTGTCGAGCAATTCTGCGGCGCGGCTCATTTTAAGGCGAATAAAATAATCGAGCGGAGCGTAACCGGTGGTCTGTTTAAAAAGCGCCATAAAATGCGATACCGACAAATTGCTCAGCCGGGCAAATTCACTCACGGCAATGCGCGCATGCCGGCGCTGCCGCATGTAGGCAATTACCGCTTCCATATCTTGATGCCGCCGGCTGGTTAGCGGCGAGCGGGCGGAGTCAACCACTTGAGCCAGCAGATGGGCCAGCGTCATGGCGGCAAGCTGCAGGTGCGCCATGCGGTAGCTCCGACCCAGCACATCGGTTATCTGCTCAAACAGCGGCACAAGGTCGAGGTAGCCCGCGACATCAAACACCGGCAGAAAGTCGCGCTGACGCAGATCGGCGAGAAAGTGCCCGGCCGCCCTGCCGGCGGCATGACACCAGTAAATCGTCCATGCACACTTTGGATCGGAACCATAGCAGTGGGCTTCATTTGGACTTACAACGGCCAGTTGGCCCGGCAGTATATCGAAATGCCGCCCACCGATTTTGAGCCAACCCTGCCCGCTTACACACAGAATAAAAATCGTCTGCGGCGAACCGTCAGGGCGCTCAACATAATGATTGACCGCCTTGGGAAAGTAACCAACATCACTGGGAATAAGCGCCATGGGCAGATGGTGGGCCAAAGCCTGATTGACCAGAGGGCGCGGCAGCACAATCATACGTTGGTGCGGAAATCCATGGGGAACATGCGGGGACGATGACATTTCGTTTTGAATAGGATCCATCAGTCAACATTGTAACGCGGGGCTGGACGGATGAAACGCCTGCACCGCCGTGGCGTGGCAACACAAACCCACATCGGCGTGTTCTGGCGGGCAAAATATCTGGATAAAACCATGGCCTACATGGATGATATTATGACCATGAGCCTGACCAACATGCATTCCAAACACCACACTTTTCTACGAATATGGCCGTTTTACTCTAGACGAAAGCGCGCCCTGCCGCCGAAACGCCGCGCATAACCGGGTTGACGACCCCACAAACGGGGCTAAAGTTATGATGAACCGCGTTTGCCAGACTCGGCACTTTTTTCGGAGCGTTATCATGCGAATATCTCATGTCATGCCCGTGGCTTTGCTCGCTACCGCTTTGGCTCTGGCGAGCCGTCTGGCTCCGGCCCAGCCGCCGAGCTCTCCCGAAGTGTCGGTGAACGTGTCGGGTCAAAGTTCAGGCCGCATATTTCAAGGCATTGGTGGCGAGAGCGCCGGGGCATCCACGCGGCTACTGGTTGACTACCCCAAAAAGCAGCGCGATCAGATTTTAGATTATCTCTTTAAGCCGAAGTTCGGTGCGTCGCTTCAGGCCCTCAAGTGTGAACTCGGTGGTGATATGAACTCCACCGACGGCACCGAGCCAGCCTACTTTCGCTCGCGCAGCGAGTATGAACATCCCAAGGCCCGCTATTTCAACCGCGGCTACGAAACGTGGCTGATGAAGGAGGCTCGCAGGCGGAACCCCAACATTCGCCTGGGCCTGCTGCAGTGGGGTGCACCGGGGTGGCTCGGCGATAAAACAACCCCTCATGGCAACCCCATTCAGAAGTATTACTCTCAGGACAACGCGAATTACATCACCCGCTGCGTACAATGTCTGAAGAAGTTTGACGGCATCACCATCAATTTTGTCGGCGATTGGAATGAGCGCAAGATCAATCTCAACTGGGTTCTACTCCTGCGCAAAACACTCGATGCCGCTGGGTTGCAAAAGGTGCACATTGAATTAGCCGATTATTGGAGGCCGATCTGGAACCTCGCTGTACGCATTAAAGCTGACCCGGCGCTGTTTCATGCCATCAGTGCGTTTGGCCGACACTACCCCCATTATGTTTCGTCGCCTGCAGCGCAGGCAACGAAGATTCCGCTGTGGTCGGGTGAAGACTGGAGCGGAGCCCTGCCGTTTACCGCGACCATGGCCAAGCTTTTAAATCGCAACTATATACAAGGTCGTATGGTTCGCACCATTTACTGGGCGCTGGAAACGTCGTATTACGACAACCTGCCCGCCGAGGAAAATGGCCCTCTCGTGGCCAATGAACCTTGGAGCGGTCATTACAAGGTTCTTGGCCCGATTTGGGCCATTGCGCACACGACGCAGTTTGCCCAAATCGGATGGCGATACATCAATACGGCCTGTAAGCTTCTGCCAGGCGGCGGCAGCGTGGTGGCGCTGCAAAGCCCACATGGCCGGAATTACAGCGTTATCATTGAAACGCAGGATGCGACCAAGCCGCAGAATCTGACACTGCATATTTCTGGCGGGCTTCCGGCGAATCATGTGCTGCACGTATGGCGGTCGGTTCCCGGCGATATGTTTGCTCAACAGTCTGATGTGACCCCGGAGCACGGCACCGCAACGATCGTCCTGCTGCCACACGCAATCTATTCGCTGACCACAACCACCGGCCAGCAGAAGGGCGCGGTCAGCGCCATTCCACCGGCGGCGCCATGTCCGCTGCCGTACACGGGCGACTTTTCATCGGTGGCCATCGGCCAGTCGCCACGCTACTTTGCCGATCAGAACGGGGCGTTTAAGATCGCCGAAAATCGCAAGACATCCGCCCGCGTGCTTGAACAGGTGATTACGCAGCCTCAAATTCTATGGCACGACCAACGCAAGCCTTTCACCATTGTTGGAGACATGCACTGGCACAACTACAGCGTGGCCTGTGATGTGCGACTCGCCGCACAAGGCAGTGCCGGCATTATCGCCCGCGTAGCCTATGTGGCATGGGACTGCAGTCAATCCATCGGCTATCGGC
>JBMFVX010000117.1:0-9483 GCA_049965775.1 Phycisphaerae bacterium | reverse complement strand
CGACTGGCCATTAAACAGCGTTACGCGGGGTGCAGTAAGCGTGGTAGTGTGCTTGTCTTCCTGGGTGGCCCGCAGCAGCAAGTTAAGCTGATAGCTCGAAAGCGCACTGCCGAAGCCGCCGGTAACATCCAAGGAGTCGTTGCCCGTGCCCGGGCCAAAACTGTTGGCACCCAGCGATCCGGGGACGCCGGTGGTCTCGGGTATGGCGGTACTTGCGGTATTGTTGGTAATGGTCAGCGGTTGCGCGTTGCCGCCAAAAAATCCATTGTTAAACGTCAGATTCCAGCCCAGACCAAAGTCGTTGAGGAAGTTGGTGGACACCAGCAGGAAGCGAGCTTCAATCGAAATCTCAATTGAACGAGCCTCACGAAGCTGCGTAAGCAGAGCCGCAATCTTCTGCTGGTCAGCAGGCGTCTGATTGATAACAAGCTGGCCGTTAAGTTCGCGGATGGTGCCGACGGTTCCGCCGTTATCCACCCATGAATTACGATCCACCGTGTTTTCAATGAGCTTGGTAATCTCAGAAACCAGTTCAGTGCGGCTTTGGCCGGTTGAGGCAGATTGGCCACCAGCGCCGCCACCACCGCCGCCAAAAAGACCGCCTCCACCTCCAGCATTACCAATGCCGCCGCCGCCAGAGCTTGAAACCTGGGCGGTGCTGTTTTGTGTTGCAGATTGCAGATTAAAGGTGGGGAAATTTTTGAAGTTGGGAGCCTGCACGATCAGGTCTTGAATGTCAAACACGCGCACCACCTGGGTTTGGGCAAGCTGGTCATGGGTGGAAATGGTGATGACGCCTTCATCAATGCTATAGCCCAACTGGGTGCCGCCGCCGCCCTGCACCTGTTGCAGCACCGTTTGCAGAACCTTCTTAAAAGGCACATCTTGCAAGGTCAGGGTAACGGGTGTGGTTTTTTCAACGCCGGCTGCCTCCAAGGCGCTCCAGTTCACAACAATATTTGTCCCGGTTTCCGAGCGCAGCGTGTCAATCACGTTTTCAAATGGAGTCTGGTTGGCCACGATGTGATGAACATTGGCCGACAAGCGCCGTTCCACCTCCTGATCGGCCGGCGACTGTGAAACAGTTTGCTCGCTTTCGCGAAGACGGCTAAGCTCCGGCCAATCGCTGGGATAAATAAGCAGATTTTCGTATGGAATCAACTCTTCTTCGTTGCGAACGTGCATTTTCTGCGTTTCCAGTGAACGCAGATTGTTGTAGTGATTCCACTTGTTGTATTCAATCTGATCCTGCACCATGCGCCGCTCAAAGCGGGCGCTGTTGTTGGTAGGATCAATTTCAATCACCTGGTTCAACGTGTCGAGCGCCTGTTGGTACTGCTGCTGCTTAAGGTAATCTTCGGCGGTACCCATGAGTTGATTCACGCGGTTGGCACGCTCGGCAGCCAGCCGGGCCTTGAGACTTTGCTGCTCAACCGCCACCTGCTGGGCCTGTTTAATTTGAGCCTGCTGCTGGGCCTGCTGCTGGGCATTTTGCACCTCGGCAATCTGCTGGCGGGCTCGAGCGAGCATCGCAGCGTAATCGCTCTGCGAGAATAAATTACGTGAGCCGGTCACTTCCGCCTCGGCGTCGTTGGCGTGGTCCAATGCCTCGGCATACTTGCCGGCGGCCATGGCCTGCGACGAAAGCCGCAGGTCATTATTGAAGATCACCGTGGCCCGCTGCGAAAGAATTTCCTGGTTGTAAAGCGTTTGTGAGAGCAGTCCGACGTGCTCGCCGGTGGCGAGTTTTTCGGCGTAGTTGCGACCCATCACCGCCGCCTGGTTGGATGGATCGAGCGCAATCGCATCGGTGTACATCGTAATGGCCTTCTGGTATTGAGCCGCCTTAACCGCATCATCGGCGGCGACCACCAGAATCGAAGCTCGCTCGGCATCCACCTGCTTCTGCGTTTCGGTCATCATCGGCTTGGCCGGAGCGGTGGCGGTGGCAGTCGCCGACGCAGACTTGGCCATCGGGGCCGGTGTCACCACGGCCACGGCCGTTGACGGAGTTGTGACTGCGGAAGACGTATTGGTGGGTGCGGGCTTGGCCGGCGCACTGGCCGTTTGCTGCGCTTGGGCGGCAGCGGATTGCTCCTGCGCGGCCTTTGCCTTGGCGGCGGCTTCCTGCTGGGCCTTCGCTTGTGCGGCGGCCGCAGCCTGTTGCTCGGCGAGTTGACGCGCCGCAGCCTCGGCGGCCGCCTGTGTGGCAGCGGCACGGGCTGTTGCGGCCTGGCTTTCAGCCTGTTGTTGCTGCGCCAAAAGAGCTGCTTCCTGCTGCTTTTGAGCAGCAGCTTGTGCCATCGCGGCTTGTTGTGCCGCGGCAGCCTTTTCGGCAGCTGCTTTGGCAGCCGCTTCTTGGGCAGCTTTCTGCTCCGCAGCCTGTTGCGCCGCGGCCGCTTGCTGCGCGGCAAGCTTTTGCTGAGCAGCTTGTTGCTCGGCGGCCTGCTTTGCCGCGGCAGCCTTCTGCTGCGCGGCTGCCTGCGCGGCGGCAGTTTGCGCGGCGGCGGCACGAGACTTTGCCGCAGCGGCCTGCTGGGCCTGCTGCTGCGCGGCGAGCTTATTCGCCGCAGCTTGTTCGATCGCCTGGGCCTCAGCCACGCGTTTTTGGGCAATCAACATCTGGTACTTGGAAATGTCCGCATTTTGGCTGCCAAGGTCAGCTCCGGTAACGCGGATGGTATTGAGGTCCGCATCGGCTTGGGCGAGGTTGCCGCTGTTATAAGCGGCGATGGCCTTGTTGAGCAGGTCGCCCATGGCCGGCGCGAGTTCTTTCTGTTTAGCCTGGGTCAGGGCGAGGTTTTCCTGCGCTTCCTGCTTGAGCTGCGCTGAAACGTCCGGACTGGAAATGACCTGCTGATAAAGCGCCGCCGCGTGCGCCAGATGCCCATCTTCAAGGGACGCCTGGGCATTTTGAAATACCTGATTGGTCACGGCCGATGCCGCGATACCCTTATCCGCCTCTACGAGCAGGTTGCCCAGTGTTGTGCGGTCGGCCGAGGAAAGCTGAGATGGATCAATCGCCAGAAGCACCTTCTTGGCGGTTGCAAAATCCTTCTGGCCTATGAGGTCGCCGCCGCGAGCCAACGATTCCTGTGCCGACGGTTGCGACTGGGCGCTGGCAACGCCCAATGGAATGAGCGGCAGAACGCCGCCTGCAAGCAAAGCGCCCGCAATACTTACCGCCAACACCCTCGATCGAATGTGCTTTTTCAAGACAATACTCCTAAACCGCGGAACCTGAACGTTGCGTGCATGTACGCGCCAATATCAACACTATTGCTTAGAGGCATGCTCATTGCGGCCAACTCCGCCGAATTTCGCCTCAAACACATTTACATCACTTGCTCCGGCCCACGGCCGCCCCGCCACCTGCAATCCCGCCTGCTCAAAAGGCACCAACTGCAGCTCAGCGCCCGGCGGTGCATCCTCCACCGCCCAAACATACTAAAACCGGCGGCGCATCCTTGCAACTAAAATCCGGCAAGTTCCCGGATTAGGTCTGCGGCTTCGGCCGCTCGCCTATCGCGCCGGCGCCGTCGGAGCACGCAAACCCATGCGGGCAACCTTGCGGTTAAGCTTGCGCTGCTCGGGGTTATTGGCGTCCCAAGCGGAGCTGCGCACCGTAAGATCGCCGGATTGGTTCATCACCACAACGGTCACACTGTTGCCGGCTGCGTTTTCGTGGGCATCCACCAGCGTATAGCCCGTGTCAAAGTCCACCTGGTTGTTGATGAGATTCTTGGTGTTCGGGTCCACCAGCGTCGCAGATTGAACATTGCCGATCTGCTGGCCGATGGACACATATTCGTCGCCCACAGTCCATTGACCGTCAACCCATTTGAAGATGCGAAAAGCCACCTGCCCATCCGAAACCTGGCTGCTGACCAGGAAGAAATATTCACTTTCACTAAGCTTGACCGGGGCGCTGGGTTTACTCCATGGCGTGGTGATCCACGGGTGCTGCGACATCGCAGGATCGGTAAGTTTATATCGGAATCGGTACACCGGATTGTACAAAACCACGCGCATTTCGTAGCGATATTCGTGACCGGGCTGCGCAGTTTGGTCATAAAAATTTGCGGGCACTGTGGTCATGGCGGAAAGACTTCCAGAGCCTTGGAGTTGGCGATTTTCCTGCGCCGCCAGTGGATTATTCACCGCCGAACCAGACCCCGGATTGCCGACCACGTTCGGGCTTGCGCCGGGCACGGCCGGCGGCGCAACAGGCCGGTTGTTATGCTGGGCGAGGCGCTGCTGCATCTGCAGGAGCTGCTGCTGTAGGCCGGCCGGGCCGCCTCCAGGAAATCCTGCGCCGCCCATAGGCCCAGGAAAGTTGCCGCCGCCCGGAAATGGTTGCGGAATCGGCACATTAGGCGGACTCGACGGTGGCTGCGCCGTGTTAGCTGCCGGCGCATGAGCCTGCATGCTCATCAGGGTATAGAAGCTCGGTGTGAGAATATTACCGGCCTGCGAATCAATGGCACTGAGTGCCTGTGCAACACCAGCGGCATCAAGTTGTGATAAATCCACTACCGGCAGCGGCGATAGGTATGTGCCCCTCACACGCACCCAAGGACCCCAAAGCCCGCTGGGCAAACGCTCCTGCCGACGTACTTGAACGCGATAAAACGTAGTACGCCAATACTCCCGCGGCAGGGGCGCGGCCTTGATTTTACCGGTCCCGGCCCCACCAAGGTTGGCCAGCCAGGTCGTCATTGGAAAGTCACCATCTACCGCCACCCAGCTTACATCCATGGTTGCCCCGGCAGCGGTACCAGTGGATGAACCGGCTCCGTTGCCCGAATTAGGCGTTACCGCCACGCCCCGCCCGGTCGAGACCTGCAAGTTCACCAGGGCCGGCGCTTGAGGCACATTAAAGACCATGCCCCGCGTCTTGATCTCCTTGACGCTAAGCACCGGAAGATTAAGCGGCGCAAACGCCACCTGGGCCACGCTGATCAAATGATTGGGCAGCGGATTCTGCTCTTGAGCCTGATACTGATCTACATAGTCAGGAATGCCGCCCGCGTTGTTTGCGTTAATCCGAGGCTGCTCCTTAATCACCGCTTTGAGTCGCTGCACCGCAGAGTCTATGGTTGCACCAACATCAGAAGGAGTCACCGCCTGTTCCGGTCGCGTTGGGTTGGGCACCGCGTTGGGGCTTTTAACGAAATTGCTGTACGCAACCCACACAACAAACAACGCGGCCAGCGCCAGCAAGGCTTTTTCTATGTGCCGTTCCACCAAGCTGATGTTTTTTGATTTCATCATTCAGGCTTCCCTGGCCGCCCGGGTGTATTCCCGTACCGGCCATATTACTTCCGTGATACCGTTATACCCAGTGCGGCACGATAATCTGCCGGCATAATAGCAGCATTCCATTTATTAAACAGCAGCGCTTCAACAAGTATGTCGGCGCGTACCACCGCGACTTTGCCATAGATATAGCCGTTGCTTGCGGCTTGTATCGGGCTTACCGAACGCAGTCGCATGTCTACGACGGTATAACCGTTGTTCTGGCGATACAACTGCGCGATAAAATCGTTGAGTTTGGTCGGGTCAATCACCACGCTTATGGCGATGTATGTTACCTGGTAGAGCTTACCACCTCTATGCCCTGTCAGCGTTTCAGGCCCGGTAGAAGCACCGTTTGAATTAGGCATCATCCCGGGCTGAGGCATAAACGGCATGTTGATCGGAGGCTGAGAACCGCCCGGTCCGCCCTGAAAGGGCATGCCAAATTGCTGACGACCACCCTGCGGTTGCCCCGAACCGATCTGGCCGGCACCAACAAATAAGTTGCCCGACGGCACCATCTCCCCGCCGGGCGCTGCACTCGGCGTTGCCCCCCCCATGGCGGAGGCCGCATCCGCGCCAACGGTAATATGAATCAATCGTTTCACCGGAGACTCGCCGACATTCAAGCTGCCCGCGTTGGCGGCCTCAATGGCCCGCACCACATCATCCTGCAGCCAGCAATCCACAAAAGCTTCATATATTTGCGATGCGCTGGGCACCACGCGTGAACTCTTGATAAAGTCGCGCTCCTGGAAGCTCTGGGTATCAGCATAAATGCGGCAGCGTGCGGCAGTATCGTATACAAGAGCTTTGGCTATCTGCCGCTCGAGTTTTTTGGCCTGCGCATCCCCCTGCTGCTGAATCATGTTTTCAGGCATATCCATGCGCATCTGAGCAAGACGCGACTTGACCTTCCGCGCAATCAAACCCAGCGACGGCGGCATGCCGGCATCCAGCCGCACCAGCCAAGATCGGCTGCTTCGCCAGTTGGTGCGAAAAATGCGACGGTAATCACGCCTGAAATTGCCTGTAAGCACCAAACTCGCCCGCGTCACCGGCAACAAACCCCGTTCAGGCTTGCCCAACAAAAGAGGTACGGGCGTGCGGTCAACCCCACGAGGAAATATAACCCGCCGGGCCGCATTCGCCTCTTCCACATATTCGCGCAGGCGCTTGGCCTGCTCTTTCATACGGCTTTGCACCAACTCATTAAGCTTAATCAGGTCGTTACTAATTGGCCCGTAATGAGGCTTTTGACCCGGTATATCGGCTCGGTACACCAGTAGATTATGCACCTGCACCAAGTCATCAAGTTTGTTGGTCATGTGTGTGCGCAATTTCGCGGCCCATGCTTTTATGGGGTAAAAGAGCGAAATGACCGCAACGAGTGAAATCACGCCGAGTATCAGCGGAATAAGATTGCTTTTAATGAACTTCATTGAAACCTCCAGCGGAGCAGTGTCGCCCGGTTTCTTCAGGCAGTGCTGCAGCCGCGGTCTATCGCCCCAGCTTTTTGGGTCGCATCATGCCCGCGACCAGCAAAGGCTACCCCCCCTTCAACGTCCACGCCGTCACCCCGTATGCGGCGGGGCCTTGGGTCTGGCCAGGGTCGCCGGGGCCACTGGTTTGGGCGGCGTCTGCCCCAGGTAGAGATTAAGCACCATATAAAACGCGGTTGCTTTCGCCAGCGACTGGTGCGTGTCCGGATCAAGGTACGTCACATCCGGAGCGCTGCCATTGTTGCCATTGCCGCCCCCATTGAACCCGTTAAACCCACCCGGAAAATTCGGCGGCGACAAGCCGTTAAAGCCCGGCTGTCCCGGCACAAATCCACTTGGTTGAAATGGCGCACCGTTGCCGCCATTAAAATTATTGTCATGCGAGTTAACAGGCTTGGCGGGTTGTGTACTCGGCGGCAGAAAGTGTGACATAAAAACGTCGCCAAACGGACCGGTACCGTTAGCCCACGATTCAAATGACAAGCCTGTATTAGAGCTCGAACCAATATCTGATATCTGACTAATTTGCACCACGCTGCCCGGTGCAACAATCCAGAACGGATAGACTGTCGCCTGCACCGAAGCCTGCTCAAGCCTGCGGCGGAAATTGTCGAGCAATCTGTACGGGGAAGCATACGGCGTATAACCGCGCAGCGTTATGGTATAGCCCGCGCCACCCTTAGGCGCAGCACCCGACCACATTGCTCCGCCAGCACCTGCCGGCGGCGGAGCCAGAGATGGCGAATACTTTGCCGTAACCGATTGCAAGACAACCTTCCAATTTGCACCATGAGCGCTAATCGCGGCGGCATCCGCCTGCGGCAATGAATTCATCAGAGCCGCAATAATTTCGGGCCATACCGGCTGCTGACGATTAATACCCATCAGCGACTGTATCTCATGCAGATTGGGTTTGTAGGTGTCGCTGACGCTGTTGAATCGGTTCTGCAGCGCGATGCTGTTGGCGATCACCCGCTGATCGGCCTGCAGACGCGGGTTGTCTACACCTGCCTTGAAGCTGCTGGAATCCATATAGTATCGCCCGCCGGCCAGCAACGAACCTGCTACAAACAAAGTTGCCGCTGCGGCAAACCAGCCATACTTTTCGCGCCAGAGCATTTGCCGGGCGATTTCTACCGGCAGCAGGTTGGTACTGATGGCGGCCAATCCGACGCCCTGCAAAGCCAGGCCATAGGCCACCGCCATGCTTAAAATCTGATCGCTCAAACCGGCAGCCAACCGCGACTCGGCCTGTACTTTTGTAAGCCCGTCGAGCCGATTAACTTCCATCCCCAGATATTGCGATAGGTACTTTTGCAGATTGCTCAACCGCAGCGGATTGCCCATGCCAACAATCTGTTCCAGCTTGGATTCGCGATGCCCGCTGTTGTAGTAGCCGATGGACCGCTGAATTTCCTGCACCATGTCGGCAAAGGTGGGACGCATCGCCTGGAATATCTGCCGCGGGTATTTGCTGGTGGGCGCGTTCTTCTTGAGTTCTTCGGCGCGCCGGAACGACTGCAGAAAGCTCTTGGCCAGCGCCTCGGTAAAGCTGTTGCCGCCGAGGTTGATGGTCCGCAGCCACAGCCGGCCCTGATCCATGATGATCAGGTCGGTATGATCAGCGCCAATGTCCAGTACGATGGTACCCTTGTCCTTGAGTCGGCCTTCGTACACCATGGCGTTGTATACCGCCAACGGTGATATCTGCACGCCATGCACCGTCACGCCCGCCAACTGAAAATCGTTGAGCAATTGCGTCACAAGGTCTTTTTTGATGGCGAAGATGCCTATTTCCACATCGGGCGAGTCGGCGCTCTGAAAAGTCTGGTAATCCCAGTTAACCTGATCCAGCGGGAAGGGTATCTGCTGAATCGCTTCAAATTGAACAATATCCGGAATGCGCTTGGGGTCCACCGGCGGCAGCTTGACGAATCGCGAAAAACTCGTCGAACCCGGTGAAGAAACAAACACCTTTTCACGATGCAATATCGGATTGCGATCTAAAAACTTGCGAAGCGTCTGCCCCACCACTTCCTTGCGGTCAACATCCACCTCGGTAAGAAACCGTTCGTGGTCAATGACATCCAGCGCCAGGAGTTCGAGCTTATCGCCTTCGCGACGAAGCTTCATGGCTTTGAGGGCGGTGGTGCCTATGTCTATGCCCCATGCCACTTGTGTGCCAGCCATACAAACCTCCGGTGCGGCACGCCGCATGGCGGTGCCGAATGTTTTGCCATCTTCGCCGAAAATGCTCTCTCGCCCCGCTCTCCCTATTTTACCCGCCACTGCCTCTGCAACCGCAAACACGCTTGCAGACGGTTGCCACCACGCCACGATGCGAAGTCGCGCCACCACTTTGCCGCGTTTCGGGAACCGGGCATTGGGTATAGAACCCCAAAATCACCATTACGTCAAGCGAAAAATATCTCAAGTTCCAAAAATCCCGTCCAAAGAGGCAAAATCCGGCCTCGCCGACCGACTCCGTTCCAAACAGATACCCCCCTGGTTGCTGGGCGCCGCGCCGTCACATAACCATGCGTACCAACCAACTGCCCGCACAATATTCCCGCATGGAATCCACCGGTAAATGCCGCATCAGGCCGGCTTAGGGCGCGTAAACAAATAACCGCTACGGTTGACGTGGCGTGATCGTATAGTTCCAGTCGCCGTGGAAGTCATG
>JBMFVX010000116.1:0-9598 GCA_049965775.1 Phycisphaerae bacterium | reverse complement strand
ACAAGTCGCCCCGCCGGCGATAGAGGCGAGCACTTTCCATCCCTTCCTTTTGGTTGCGGCGGAGCCGCGCTGGGGCTCTGCGCGCCACCCAATATCGCGGCGTTCAAATCAACAATAACTTCGTTTCTTGGGGCCTTTGTGGTGAAAATCGGCGCCTCTATCCGCAAGGCAATCCCGTTGGCTCCTGCTCGCAGAGGCCCGTCCCGGCCAGAGCCGGGAGATTTCAATATTCCAGCTTCAAAAAGTGAGTCTACGGCGATGGGCGAAGAGGGCTGACCGCGGCCAGCGCCGGCGGCGCGTTCAGTGGCAGCGGCCAGATTCCGGGTTTTGGTGTGTTTGTGGTAAATTTACGCCGTTGTGGGCTGCGGGTATGCTGCGCTGTTGGTTGGTGTGAAGGCTGCCGTTCGTTGAGGCGGTAGCCGGGCAGGTTTAATGCCTGCGCCATCGTAAACGGGGGCCGACGAGGTTTGCCTGTATCACACCAGGCGCGTTTACTGCGCAGCGCATGAGGTTTGCCAGCCTTTTTGCCCAGTTGCGCGGCGGTAAGCGGCACCCTTAGGAGAAACGCAGCAATGTCCGGATACAATCCGCACGCTATCGAAAAAAAGTGGCAGGCCCGCTGGCTTGCCGAGAAAACATTTGCCTCCACGCGCGAGTCGGCCAAGCCCAAGTACTATGCGCTGGACATGTTTCCGTATCCATCGGGTGAAGGTCTGCATGTTGGCCACCCTGAGGGTTATACGGCCAGCGACATTGTGGCGCGGTACAAGCGTGCCAGCGGTTACGCGGTGATGCATCCGATGGGGTGGGATGCTTTTGGCCTGCCGGCAGAGCAGTACGCGCTTAAAACCAATACGCATCCACAGGTTATAACGCAGAAAAATATTGAGCGCTTTCGGGCGCAGCTTCAGGCGATTGGTTTTTCTTATGATTGGGACCGGCAGGTGAACACCACCGACCCTGACTATTACCGCTGGACGCAATGGATATTTCTGCAGCTTTTTGACACCTGGTTTGACGAAACGCAAAATCGCGGGCGGCCCATTGCGGAGCTTATCAGCGAGTTTGCCGCCGGCAAGCGGGCGCTACCTGCGGGCCAATCGTGGGATAAACTCACCGCGACCGAAAAGCGTCAAGTTCTAAGCGACTACCGGCTGGCCTATCTTGCAGAAGTTCCTGTGAACTGGTGCCCCGGCCTGGGCACGGTGCTGGCCAATGAAGAAGTGATAGACGGCAAAAGTGAGGTGGGGGGCTTTCTGGTGGAGCGGCGGCCCATGCGCCAATGGATGCTGCGCATTACCGCGTATGCGCAGCGATTGCTTGATGGCCTGGCCGATCTGGAATGGCCAGAATCGCTTAAGCTGATGCAGCGCAATTGGATTGGCCGTTCGGAAGGGGCGGAGGTTGAGTTTTTACTGGAAAATGGCCGCAGGCGATTGATGGTATTTACCACCCGGCCCGACACGCTGTTTGGTGCGACGTACATGGTCATTGCGCCGGAGCATCCGCTGATAGCCAATATTCAAGGCAATAATCAACTGCCTGCCCAATGGCCGGCGGCAACACCGGAAGCATGGCGCTATAACTCGGCCAGCCCGGCTGCGGCGGTGGCCGCCTACCAAAAGTGGGCGGCGGGCCGGAGCGACCGTCAGCGGCAGGAAGACACCGGCAAGACCGGGGTATTTACCGGCTTGTATGCCATCAATCCGGTGCAGGGCGAGCGGATACCGATTTTTGCGTCGGATTATGTGCTGATGGGATATGGCTCGGGTGCCATTATGGCGGTGCCGGCGCATGACGAACGTGACTTTGAATTTGCCGGTGTATTTGGATTGCCCATTACCCGTGTGGTGTCGGCTGATGCCGGCATTGGCGATGCCGGCAGATTGCCACTGAGCGACCCGGGGTATGCGGTAAACTCCGGATTGCTGGATGGCATGCCCACGGCTGAAGCCAAAGCCCGGATGATTAATTATCTGGAAGAAAAGTCGCTGGGCCGGCGACGGGTGCAGTACAAATTGCGCGACTGGCTTTTTTCGCGGCAGCGTTATTGGGGCGAGCCGTTTCCGCTGGTGCATTTGGAGGATGGCACAACCGTGGCGCTGGCCGATGATCAGTTGCCGGTGCGGCTGCCGCCCCTGGACGATTTTAAGCCCACCGGCACGATGGAGCCACCGTTGTCGAAGGCGCAGGGCTGGCGCGATGTTGCGGTGCTGCTCGATGGCTCGGCGGCAGGGCGAGCACGCATTGTGCCCGCAGGCACGCATGGCGCGACGGCTGCACGGCGGGAACTCAACACCATGCCGCAATGGGCCGGCTCGTGCTGGTATTACCTGCGATATCTGGACCCCCGCAATTCGCAGGAGTTTTGTTCGATGGCGGAGCAGCGCTACTGGCTTGGCGGCGGCGCTGGCGGCGGCGGCGGGGTAGATTTGTATATCGGCGGTGTGGAACATGCGGTGCTGCACCTGCTGTATTCGCGATTTTGGCATAAGGTTTTGTTTGATCGGGGGTTGGTGGCGTGCGCTGAGCCGTTTGCCAAACTCGTGAATCAGGGGCTTATTTTGGGGGAGGCGGAGTTTACGGCGTTTACCTCGGCAGATGGCCGATATGTTTCGACCAGTGAGATAGAGCCTGACTGGGGCACACAAATCGGCCCGGATGGACGGCCGCAGCATACGAGCCGCATTCGCAGCTCTGGGGAACTGGTGATAGGGCAGGCGCTTGAAGCGAAAGACGTTGAAAAGCGCGGCGAGGCGTTTGTACTTAAGAGCGATCCGAACATTCAGGTGGATGCCCGCTCGTTTAAGATGAGCAAATCTCGGGGCAACGTGGTAAACCCGGATGATGTTATAGCTGATTACGGCGCCGATTCGCTGCGATTGTTTGAAATGTTCATGGGGCCGCTGGAGCAGGTAAAGCCCTGGAGTACCGCCGGCGTGGAGGGTGTGTATCGCTTTTTGCAGCGGCTGTGGCGCAACTTACTGGGCAGTGACGACAACCCCGGCCCGCGCGTGGTAGCGGCTGATGCCGATGGCTGGAAGCGAATAGATGGAACATTGCTTTCGGCCCAAGAGCAGCAGCAAGCCGCTGAAGACGCGGCTGCAGCCATAAGGCCTGCGCATCGGCTGGTGCGCAAGGTTACGGGCGACATCGAGCGGTTATCATTTAATACGGCCATTAGCGCCATGATGGAGTTTAACAACACGCTGGCGAAACTGCGGTGGGTGTCGGCTGATGCCGCGGCGGCGCTGGTGCGTGTGCTTGAGCCGTTTGCACCGCATATTGCCGAGGAGTTGTATTCGCAGCTATGGCCGCAGTCGCAGGCGGCATCGGTGAGTCGCGTGCCGTGGCCGAAGTGGGATGACGCACTCTGTGTGGATGCGGAGCTTGAGGTTCCGGTGCAAATAAGTGGCAAGCTGTCGGGGCGGGTGAAGGTGCCTGCGCAAGCTGATGAAGACGCGGTATTTGCTGCGGCCCTGGCGGATGAGGGCGTTCAGGCCAAGCTGGCGGGGCGACCTGTAAAGAAAAAGATTTATGTGAAAGGGCGCATGGTCAATTTGGTGGTGTAGCTGCCGCCGTGTGAGGCTGCGGCTTTGCAGGCCTTTGCGTACGATGTTTGCCAGGCTGGCAGCCCGCGCCACAGGGGGCGCTCGCTCCCGCAAATAGAAGGCGGCTGATCGGGCGGGGCTGGGCGTGGTTGATCACGCCGCGTTTACGCGCCGACGAATAAATTGCGGACAAACATATGGAACAGTGGTACAGGCGCATTATAAGTGGCGAGGCGGCCGGGTTGCTGCCGGCGCTGGTGCGCGGGCTGCTGCGGTTAATTTCATGGCCGTATGGGGCGGTCGTTTATGTGCGCAACCGTGCGTTTGACCGGGGTGTTAAGCCGGTGGTTAAACTGCCGGTGCCGGTGATTTCGGTCGGTAATATTACCACTGGTGGCACGGGCAAAACGCCGACGGTCATTATGGTGGTGAAATATCTTGAGCAGTTGGGAAAGCGGCCGGCGGTGCTTACCCGTGGATATGGCGCACCGCGCGGGGGTGTTGCGGATGAGGTGCTTGTCATTCGGCAAAGCTGTCCCGGTGTGCCGGTTGTGGTGAATGCCGACCGGGTGGCCGGCGGCCGGGAGGCGATCGAGAAGCATCAAGCCGAGGTGCTGGTGTTGGACGATGGCTTTCAGCATCGGCGGATAGGCCGCGACATGAACATAGTGCTGATAGACACCACCAGCCCAATGGGCATTCCAGGACTGTTTCCGCGGGGGTCGTGGCGCGAGCCGCCGGGTAATTTGTCGCGGGCTACGCATATAATGCTTACCCGATGTGAGCAGGTATCGCCGGAACTTGCCGACCTTGCAGCGGACCTGCTTTCGCAGTGGGTTGGCCCCAAGCATATTTATCAGCAAAGCACGCAGGTGACGGGGCTGTTTGATGCGGCAGGCCGCGCGGTGCCGTTGGCCGGCCAGCCGGTGGTGCTGTTTGCCGGTGTCGGCAATCCGGATGGCTTTTTGAGCACGGTGCGCAGCCTGGGGTTGCACGTTTTGGCGGGCTGCTGGTTTGGCGATCATCATAACTATGACGTTGGCAAGGACTTTGCGGCTATGGAAGCGTCAGCCAGGGAACACCGAGCCTGCGCGTATGTGACGACACAAAAAGACGCGGTAAAATTAAACACAGCGTCGCGGGCCGGGTTGCCGATTTGGCATGTGCGCATCGAAAGTTGCATACGCAACCCGGTACAGGAGCACCAGTGGCGGTCGGCTTTGGCCGAGGTGATCGAGGCAGGCTGACGTAAGCCGGCCGGCATCCGGTAACCCGGTGCCTCTCGGGCTGGTTAATCCTGCAGCGCGACTTGGCTGGCCTCAGCGACGGCCCAAAATGCCCGAAATGCAGGGAGTGGCGGCGAGGTGGGTTGAAGTTTTGTGTGTGAGCGGGAACACCGCATTTAAGCAGGAGCGCCATTGCGGCGATAAACCATGCAACATTCTCCAGCCGAACTCGCAACTGCACTGGAGGCCTTTGGCCAGCCGCACATTTTGGTGGTGGGCGATTTAATATTGGACCAATATGTGTATGGCGATGCCGAGCGTTTAAGCCCTGAAGCGCCGGTGCCGGTGGTGCGTGAGCGGCGGCGCGAACGCCAGGCTGGCGGAGCAGGTAATGTGGCGGCGTTTTTGACGGCGTTGGGTGCGCGCTGTTCGCTGGCGGGCGTGGTTGGCCAGGATGATGCGGGGCGTGCGGTGGTGGGCATTCTGGCGCAGGCGGGCGTAAATACCGAGTTGATTATGACGGCAGCAGACCGGCCCACGTGCACCAAAACCCGTTTTGTGGGCTTGGCGCAGCACCGCCATCCACAACAGATGCTGCGGTTGGACCTGGAGGAAACCGAGCCGATTGCCGCTGCGGCGCGGAACGAACTGCTAAGCAAAATCGCTGATAGTTTGCCGCAGGTGCAGGCGCTATGTATTGAAGATTACAACAAGGGGCTGCTGACCGATGACCTGTGCCAGGAAATTATTTCCATGGCTCGCAAGGCGGGCGTTGCTGTGCTGGTAGACCCGGCATCTATTCGCAATTATTCGCGGTACCGCGGCGCAACAGCTATTACCCCCAACCGTACGGAGGCCGAAGCCGCCACGGGCCTGCGCATGAATGATGTCATGGTTGAAGCGGCGGCGCTTGGCAAAATGTTGATGGGCCAGTTGCAGCTTGAGGCCTGCGTGCTCACGCTGGATCGGCACGGCATGTACCTGCTGGAAAAAGATAAGCCGGGACGCATGCACACCACGCGGGCGCGAAACGTATACGACGTTACCGGGGCCGGCGACATGGTGCTGGCGATGCTGGCGCTGGCGTGTGCGTGCAAGGCAAGCTGGAGCATGGCGGTGGATTTGGGCAACATTGCCGGTGGGCTGGAAGTAGAGCGTTTTGGCTGTGTGCCGCTGTCGCGCGGCGAGATACTCGCCGAGCTGCGCCGGGCGCAAGGCTCAACGGCGGCCAAAGCGGCGGAGGTTTCGTGGCTGGCGGCGACACTTTCTGAGCAGCGCCGGCAGGGCCGCAAGATTGTATTTACGAATGGCGTATTTGACATTCTCCATGCGGGGCATGTGCAGTACCTGCAGTTTGCGCGTAGTCAGGGGGACTTGCTGGTGGTGGGCGTAAACAGTGATGACTCGGTGCGCCGGCTGAAAGGCTCCAAGCGGCCCATCAATAGCCTGCAGGATCGGCTGGCGGTTTTGGCCGCGCTGCAGGCGGTGGACTATGTGGTGGCATTTGAGGACGACACGCCGCAGCAGCTTGTTGAGGCGTTGCAGCCCGATGTGCTGGTAAAGGGAGCCGATTACGAAAACAAGCCCATTGCCGGAGCCGATGTGGTAAAACAGCGCGGCGGCCAGGTGGTGCTTGCGCCGCTGCTGGCGGGCCGATCTACCACGGCGGTGGTGGAACGGTCGAAGTTGTAGGAGACTCTCTGGTTAATGGCCCTGACTATGAAGGGCCGAAATGGCCGGCGGCATATTGGCTTGTATACAATTGCCGCTTGCTGGGCATCGGCAGGCCAACAGGCCATAGCGGGGTTTTGGCTGGGCTGGTTGGGTTGCGGTGCGGGCGGCCAGACAGCGCACCGGGGCGTTGAAACGCATGGATGATGTTATAGTAACGTGGCGTGCCGCGTGTGCGGGCACCGTGTAAGAGATGCTTTAAAAGCTGGAAAATAGTGAGGCAGCGGTCATGGCCATTCGGGCGGTCTTTATGGACCGGGACAACACGATCATTGCCAACGACGGCTATTTGGGAGATCCGGCGGGGGTTAAGCTGCTGCCCGGAGCCGCCACGGCCATTGCATCGTTAAGGCGGCTGGGATATCGCATTGTGGTGGTGTCTAACCAAAGCGGGGTGGCGCGCGGGCTGTTTGATGAAGCCGCTGTCAAAGCGGTGAACGATGAGATGTGCCGCCAGCTTAAGCGGCAGGCCGATGCTCTGGTTGATGCCATTTACTATTCGCCGCATCATCCTGATGCGCCTGTTGCGGAGTACAGGCAAGACCATCCGTGGCGCAAACCCAAGCCGGGTATGTTGCTGCACGCGGCGGGCGAGTTAAACCTTGATTTGGCTCAAAGCTGGATGATCGGCGACCAACCGCGCGACGTAGATGCCGGCGCTGCCGCCGGCTGCCGCACGATTTTGCTTAGTAATGCGCCCACAGCTGTTGCCGGTGGCGATGGGGAGGCAAAGCCTGATTTTGTTGTGGCATCGCTGGCAGATGCAGCGCGCATTATTGTGCGCGAAGGGGCGAATCCTCCGCCGGAGCCGCCGCCGTCTGCCGCGGCTGCGCCACAGGCCCCGGCCGCACGGGAAGAGCGGGATACCTCCGCGCCGGTTGTGAAGCCGCAATTACCATCGCAGATACTGCCGGCCGGCGCGGCGCCGGCGGCGGGCGCCGCAGGAAGTGCGGGCAAAACGGCCGCTGAAGTAACAGAATCGGGCGATCATTTGGACATCCTTGAGCAAATGCTGCAGCAGTTGCGGCATTTAAACCATGGACGACACTCGCATGAGTTTACGCGTGAAATGTTTTTGGCGGCAATGGTGCAGTTCGTGGCTCTTTTGTTTCTTGCAATGGCGGCGTGGGATGCGGTCGCAGCTCTTAATGTACCGATTGATAACAACTGGTGGTTTAACAAAACCAGTGAACAACTTGGAGCCATTGAGTGGTTGCTCGCGGCGCTGGTCGGCGAAGTGATGGTACTGGCGCTGCTGCGAATGGGGCAGTCGAAATAACTGCGGCGGCAGATGAATCTATCTGCTGATGATGGCTTTTATAAGCTGGAGAATTATGTCATGGCGCTGCGGCCGATTATAGGCATTACGACCGACAACGCCGATGCTCTCAGCAATCCGCCGACATTTGAATCGCCGGCGGTTTATGCCGATGCGGTGGCCGGCGCAGGCGGCCTGCCGCTGCTGTTGCCGCAGACGCACGATCATACGCTTCGCGAAGAGATGCTATCGCGGCTCGATGGGCTGGTGTTTGCCGGCGGCGACGACCTTAACCCGGCTCTGTATGGTCAGCCGCTGCATGCCAAGACTCGTCTGATGCACGAGAGGCGGCAGGCTTTTGATTTAGCGATGCTGGCGCTGGCGGAGCAGGCAAACATACCCACGCTGGGGATATGCCTTGGCTTTCAGGAAATGAACGTGCAGCGTGGCGGCACGCTGCATCAGTACCTGCCCGAAGCGGGCCTGCCGGGGGCGGTGCTTCACGCGGGTGATCCGCTGAATGTTACCGACCGCAATGCCTGGCACGATGTTGCCGTAGCTCCGGGCAGCCGGCTGCAGAGGTTATGCGGAGAGCTTAAACTCAAAGTGAACTCGCGCCACCGCCAGGGGCTGGCACGGTTGGGACATGGTTTGACGGCCACCGGCGTGGCGCCGGACGGCACGGTGGAAGCGATCGAAGATGCGACGCTTGCGTTCTGGCTGGGTGTACAGTGGCATGCGGAGGCCATGGCCGAGCCGCAGCATCAATCCCTTTTTGCGGGTTTGGTGGCGGCGGCGAGGGTGTATCAGGCGAAGCGCCGATAGCTGGTTGCAAGATAAGTTTTGTGCCGACGCATCGAGTGCAGGTATTTACCGTGCGCGGATTTCGGGTTTGTGGTTTGGTTGCATAATATCATCAATGGGGTTGTCACTGGGCATGGCCGCCGCCATGCTCGGGCACAAAATCAATCTGCTGCCATAAAAAGCCGGCAAAATGGGTGGCATCGGTCTGTAGCCCCATTGTTTGGCTTGGCAGCAGGCTGTTGAGCTTGTCTGGAACAAACATCGCCGACAAGGCGCCAAGTGACGGCGGTGTGGCGGCCGTTTGGATGGGGCCGCTCGGCGCTGTTGTTTTTGAAGTGGTATGTGGGCGCAGCAGCAGACTGATGGCCACAACTGCCGCCGCCGACAATCCAACACCCCAAGCCATGCGCAGGCGGTTTCGCCGTGCGGCCGTTGCGTTAACCGCATCCATGATTTGTTCGTGCAACCTTGCGGAAAATGTCGTGGTATCAGCATCTGCGGCGTGTCGCAGACGCTCAGCTAGCTTGTGGTCTTCCGGCTCAAAATCAAAATTGCTCATGTTGTTTCTCCTGTGCCGACACCGGCGAAAGTGTCTTTTGGTAAACGTGCCAGCAGGGTTTTACGCGCCCTGTGCAGCGTAACCTTGGCAGCCTCCGGCGTAAGGCCAAGCACGGCGGCGATATCTTTTATCGGCATTTCTTCAATGTAAAACAGGCACACTGCGGCAAAGGGCTGCTCCCCCAGCGCCTCGCGGGCAAATCGCCAGAGGTTGTCGTTGGCTTCGCGTTGGGCGAGTGCGTCAACTGGATCGGCGTCGGTCGGGGCAAAATCTTCGATAGTCGCCTGGCTTTGCACCGGCTGCCGCCGACGGTTGGCGTTTTGACAGGTGCGCCATGCAATGGTAAACAGCCATGGCTTAAAGGGTCTGCCCGGCTGATATTGATGCAGTGACGAATGCCATTAACTTAAGCTCCCATATCACCTGCATCCGATGTTCTCCCCGCGTGCGATCATCTCTTTGAGTTCAG
>JBMFVX010000115.1:0-9607 GCA_049965775.1 Phycisphaerae bacterium | reverse complement strand
GCCGGATGCGGGAAACCCGCCCGTCCGGTTCGAGGAGGGGGGACTCAACCCACGCAACCACGGCTCGTCCGAGGTATACGCGAGGTTGAGTCCTCTACTCTACCGGTTAGCCCCATCGCCCAGCACCCCAAACTCTACTATCGCCTGCCCGCACTTAATTGCCGGATAAACGCATGCACCGACGCCACTTCCTGCGGTGAGAGTCGCTGAACTTCATTCTTGGGTAGTTCGCTGTTGAGTTGCAACGCCAGGCGGAGTTGCGCCAGCCGCGCAGCGCGGCTCAATCCGCAGTGTGGATTTTCGACCAGTGGAATACGAAAGCGGGCGTCGGCCCGGTTAAGACTCAGCAGGCGGTGTACATTCGCGGCTGGGTTCTCGCCCAGGGCCATCTGCAGGCCGATGGTTCGCATCAGCCAGGTCTGTGATCGTGGATCCAATCTCAGAGCATGATTGGCCGCTGCAAGAGCGTTGGCGTAGTCGTGGGTTTTTATGGAGGCTTCGTATTCGCGTGCAACGGGTCGTGGATCAAACGGCAGATTTTGACGCATCAGCGGAATCCAGAGCCAACCAATGACGGCTCCTGCTGCAATGACGGTCACAATGACGGCGCTAAGCGTGATGGGGGCAAAGCGCCTATTTTTGTTCATTTGCGGGGCGGTGGGGGCAACAACCAACCCCAGTATTACTGCCAACAGCATGGCTGCCGGGCCGGTGAGCAGCGCCATGTTCACCTGATCGTACAACAGCATGCCGGCACAACCGATGGCCAGGGCAACCATTAAAAATCTTCTTCCCGACGGCGAAGTAACATTAAAAGCGGTTGCACCCACCCAATAGCCGGCAAAGCTTACAGCGCCGTAAATAACAGCTAGGATGGCATCAAGCATAGGCGTACTGGCAACCAATGCCAGACGCACGCCCCACGCGGCTACGATAAACAGTGCTCCGTTGATGGGAGAAAGAGGTGCGAGGTTCAGATCGTCAATATCTTCGGTTTGCTTAAATACCAGAGCAAATGCCCCCGCAAAAAGTCCGACCAGAAGAACGCCTGCGGGAATGCCCATTTCGGCCGCAGCGCGAATAAAAATGCTATGCGGATTCTTAACGTCCTCCGGTGCGCTGGGTAACTTGTACTCGGTATAGTACTGGCCAAAATTATTAAGACCCACGCCCAGCCACGGGTGAGCCGCGATGATGGGCGCGGCGCCGCACCAATACTGCCAGCGAAATTTGAGGCTTTTGGTGGGCAAACTTCCGGTGGTCAGTCCATACGCCAAAACCGCGGTTGCAAGCACTGCTGCGGTCAGCAGGCCTGCCCAGTATATGCGCCAGCGGTAGCGGGAAATGAAGGCACGCCATTTCCACATCATCATCGCAAGCACAACCAGGCAAATCAGGCTGCTCGCCAAACCCCCTTTGCTGCGAGTCAGCAAAGTGACAACCAGCCCAACGAGCGCGAGGGTAATGCTGCCGGCGAGCAACAATGGGCGCTGGGGCAACGGCTTTGAGCCAGCCGAAGCAGAACTGGGGCGGTTCTTGCGCCCAGAAGACTCGGCTGTGGGTGTTGGCTCCTGATAAAACGATAGCATTGCCAGCGCCATGGCCGCCGCCAGCACAATCAGCGGCGTTAAGACCTCGGCGAACGCATCGCTTAGATAGAAAAAGCCCGTTACCTCCTTGGAGTTCATGCGAGCTTCAAACAGCCGAGCATCAAGCGTGCCGGGTGTGAGACCGTTGGCCCTGAGATTCTGATTTTGGTGTGCGTTAAAAAATCGGATGGTGTCGGGTATTTCCACCATGCGTTGGTATAAGCCTTTGGCGCAGAACCCGGCAAACAGCAATACCAAAAATGCAAAGGCAAACTGCCGCCGGCGAAAGTCATTGGCGGTAAGCATAGTTACCAGACCGCCGCACAGGCCAAGCGTCATATCGCACCAGCCGATGATTGCGGCAAACTTATCCGCGGCAAGCCACGCGGAAGCTCCCACCAATACCATCAAGCAGGCGACAATCCCCGCAGCCGGCCAGAATGAACGCGGGGCTTTGCCTGCCGCCAGCAATGCAATGGACAACAACAGCAGACCGGTCGCAGCAAGCCCAACGAGTTCGGCCGGCCCTAAAAATCCGGCGCTGCCGAACCCGCCGGAACTGATGCCGGTGACATCAGCCGCTTGCCGCGCATTGGTGCGTATAAAGACGATCAGCAATGTTCCAACAAGGGCAACCCACGAAAGTAAACCCGAGACGCGCGAAGTCATTGTATGTGCTCTCCGACACGCTCCAAAAGGTGAATCACCAGGAGAAGGCTGCCTGCCTGTACAGCAATCAGCGCCGCGCCAACGGCGTCAGCCCGAACCAGTAGCGGAGCCGACAGGCCGGTGGCAAGAGTAATGGCATAAATAATCAACACCGCCGCCTTATTTGAAAAGCCATGGCGTGTAAGCCGATGCGAGAAGTGATTGGTATCGCCTTTCATGGGGTTGCGTCCGCGGCGCATGCGAATAGCAATTACGGTGCAAAAATCGTACAGGGGCACTGCGCAAATAAGCAGCGGCGTGAAAATGCCGTACCAAGGCTCCGGCGGAGAAAAGTAAGTAGTTCGAATGGTAAGAGCTGCAAGTAAAAAGCCCAGCACCATGCTTCCGCCATCGCCCATAAATATGCTCGCCGGCGGAAAGTTGTGCCACAAAAATCCAAGTATGGCGCCGATGTAAACCAGCAAAATGGCGCATACCAGCCATTGCGCATTATGAGCTGCGGCAATCACAAACATAAGGCTGCATATAACCGCAACGCCTGCAGCCAAGCCATCCATGTTGTCCAGAAAGTTAAATGCATTGGTAAGCACGGTCAGCCATGCCACCGTGAGTGCACACGAAATAAGATATCCGCCAGCAATTTTACCGTCCAATACGGTCAGTATGCGAAAGCCGCCGGGTTTGAGTTTTTCTCCGATGACAACCAGAGCCGTCGCGATGGCGAGTTGACCAATCAGCTTGGGTAAAGCTCGCAAAGCCATACGATCGTCAAGCAGCCCAAGCAGGTGCATCGCCAGGGTGCATGCCAGCAGCAGCCAGGTAAGAGGGATGCTGACATGCACGAGCCGAAATAGTGTGACCGCATGTTGAGGAAGTAGTCCGAAAAAGCGGTGCGACTGTACCCATGGCATCATTAACAGCCCGAGTCCCACCGGAATTGCAATGGCCCAAAAAATGGCAATGCCGCCGTTTCTCGGCGTGGTGCGCACATGCACCTTGCGTTCGCCGGGGGCATCGAGCATTCCAAGCCGAAGGGCCAGACGTTTAGCCAGCGCCGTTCCCACCAGAGCCATAAGCATAGGTGCCAGCACCAGCGCTATAATGAGCAGAATCATGCAAGCTCCCAACAGTGCAGTGGTCAGGCCGCCGTTTAGCCCTTAGAAGCGATGGCTTAAACGGCGCTTAGCGAAACTTTGCGCTGCAAGGTCGAAAAGTAAGCCTCGCGGGCGCGTACAAAAAAGCTCTGTGCTACATCCGATTGATAGTCAGGATAGGTCCAGGGCCACGCAATCCAACGCGACCCATTCCAGTGCAGCGTTACCTCGGAGTAGATGCCTTCGCTTAAATAGACGCGGTGGCTGTGATCTTTGGTAGTGGCCAGAATGATTTTGGTTCTCGTCAAATATCCGGGGTCAATATTTACGGGGCGTTTGGCTGCCTGCGGAAATTGCCGTGCCAGTAAAATTTCCGCCATGTTGGTTTCCAGTTTGCATTTGGCAAGCTGTTCGGGCGCAAAGAGATTGGCAAACCGTACCCATTGTCGCAGCAGCTTGTGGCCCATTTGATCGGCATAGTAGTCGGTAAAGGTAAATGGCATAGGTTGGGTCTGATCGTCAATAGCACCATACCATTGTGTAAGCTCACGCTGGGCCGCAGCGAGCTGCATCTCATCAGCAGCCAACAGGCCGGCAAACCGGAGTACGGGAAGCGGAGGGTTGGGAACAGCCATCAAAACATCTCTTTTACAACCACGGCTTTGGCAGAGCCAATACCATGCCAATACCGCCGACATTGTAACGTGACCCGAACCGGTTGGGCAGGTGCCGAAAATTGTTTCCGATCATTAAAAAGGGCCGGCTCCGCTCCGGGTTACCCTAGGCTGGAGTTACTGTCAAATCTTGTGGACCGTGGATTAGGTGGCCGGTTTTCGTTGTCCGTCCTGGAAAGCAATTCCGGCTAAAACATCCTGCGTTAATTCCGGTCCGTTAAGCCGCTGAAATCTTCGCTGGGCGCTCATGCACAAAGGATACAATGGAACCGTTTTTAGAAGTACGCTCCGACGATTTGGCGATAAATACCGCGATGAGTAAACGTGCAAGCAGCGGCTGCCGAGCTTTCTCGGCGGGGAGGCTATTCGCGTGAGGACGCGTCCCTGGATGCTCGCGTTAACATGGATATACGCCATCGCCCTTATTTGCGCGGCGGACTTCCTCGACAGGCCAAGTTCCCCCGGCGACTTTCGTGCAATTGCGCTCATGGCGAATGCTGCCCCAGCCCTTGCGTTCTGGGAGATGGCCTACGCGGCTTATGCCGCGCGGAATGTTCTATTGTGGGAAGCCGATGAAAAGTCGAACGGCAATAAAATAGCCCGTTTTGAAATAGACTGAAACGGGCGTGGTTCCACCATATCCCCACGGTGCGAACCACCACTGCCGCCGCCGCACCTTTGCATATAAAAATCAACACCAATTGCATCCTATCACGGCGAAAGGCTGCCACCGGCCCACCCCAAAAGCCGGATGTGGTTTCGAGTACAGACCCCAATCTTCCAGCTTTTGAGGGTTGGCCGACGAGAATTTTCGGCGGCGCGCCCGCCGCCGAAATTTTTGCGGTTGATGTGTACCTGATGCCCACAGGCTCGTATACAATATTAATCGGCGGATGATGGGGAGTGTGGAGTTTGGCTCTGTGCGTTGGTCAAGTGCAGAAGCAGGGGCATGTAAGCATATGGCTTTTGAGGAAACCGCCCGCGGAGTGAATTTGTCAGATAAAACAGAAAGTTCGACGCCGGCGGCAACGCCGACGGGGGTATCAAGCGGCGCAATCACACCGGCTGTTTCCGCCATCGCTGGGGCGGGCACGGGCGGCAGTGAATTGCTTCGGTTGATTGTGGACCGGGTGGGTGTTAAACGCATCTTACTGGCCGTAGCGATGCTCGCTTTGGCGTTGGCCGTTTTTTCGCCGGCACTTGGCGGTGGAGAGATGTGGGATGATGCCATTTTGGTGCTGCAGAACTCGGCGATGAAAAGCACCAGTGGACTGGCAACCATCTGGTATCCGATAGGCCATGAGATATCTATCGCATCAAAAACGCCGACGTATTTATATGGTGGTGGAATTGGCCGCCCGAGCGTGATTGTTGGGTTGATGTGGCCCCTGCGGCAGGTCACGCTTTGCGGGCCTAATCATTCGGGTAAGCCGCCGGGAACCATGACGGTTACACCATTTGGCATAACACCCGATTATTTTCCGGTTATGTCTACCCTTTTCTGGGTGGAGTGGCGCGTCTGGGGCCATCATTTATGGGGTTACCGGCTGGTAAGCATTTTTCTGCATACACTGGGAGCGGTGCTGCTGTGGCGAATATTGGTGCAACTTGGTATTCCGGCTCCCTGGTTGGGCGCGGTGCTTTATCTGATTCATCCCGTAACCGTTGAGAGCGTGGTCTGGATCGCCGAACTTAAAAATACACTGTCAGGTTTCTTTTGTTATTTGGCGCTGACCCTTTTTTTAGAGTTTGACCAGCGCCGGCAATGGGGCTGGTACGTGGCTGCCCTGCTGGCATTTCTGCTGGCTCTTTTATCGAAAACCACAGTCGTTACGTTGGCGCCGGTATTGGTATTGTGCATTTGGTGGCGGCGCAGCCGCGTGGCCTGGCGCGATATTGCGGCCGTGGCTCCGTTCTTTTTGCTGGCCCTGATACTGGGATTGGTCACCATGTGGTTTCAGTATCGGCAGGCGTTGCATGGGCGTGTGCCCGTGCGACCGATACCCGAGAGGATTGCCGGGGCGGGTTGGGTATTCTGGTTTTATGTGCTGAAAGATGTGTTTCCGTATCGCATGCTTATGGTGTATCCGTATTGGCATGTGCCCTGGCAGCAATGGTGGGCGTGGCTGCCGGATGCCGCGATGGCGATGGTGGCTGGATCGTGCTGGTGGTTTTGGCGCGTGTGGGGCCGGGCAGTTGCTTTTGGGCTGGGCTTTTTTTTGATCAGTGTGCTGCCGGTGATAGGCGTTGTAAGCATGGCGTATATGGGCCAATCGCTGGTGGCGGATCATCTGCAGTATGTGGCTATTCCTGGCATTACAGCGCTGTTTGCCGGCGGGTTGGCCGCGCTGCTGGCGCGGCGGGGCGCAACGGCCATGAAAATGGGCCGCATTGCGGCCGCAGCGGCGGTGGCGGTGCTGGCGGTACGGGCAGCGGCGCAAAGCGCCATTTACACCAACCCGGAGCATGTCTGGAAGCATACGCTGCGCTACAACCCCGCCTCGTGGGCGGCGCACATGAATCTGGGTTCGGAGTATTTTAATAGCGGGCATTTGCGGCAAGCGGAGGCGCAATATCTCGCCGGACTGCGAATTCAGAAGCACTCGGCCGGTTTGTTTTACAATTACGCATTGCTTCTCAAGCAGCAGGGGCATGTACATCAGGCCATTGCCGCGTTGGTGCAGGCCCTGAAGATCAATAGGACGGCTGACAGCGATATTTATTTGCTTGCGGCGCTGCGCGAGCGTTTGGGCCAGTGGGATCGGGCCTATTGGGACGTTCGCAAAGGGCTTGACATGATGCCGCAATCCGACAAGCTGCATCAAGCTTTGGCCCGCATTTACTGGCATCAGGCGTATCATGCGGCGGCCATTGCTGAATTGAAGTATGCTATTGCGCTTAATCCAACGCATTCGGTTTATCAATTTGAACTGGCGCAATACCTCGATGCGCTCAAGCAATACGATCGTGCCCTGCCTTATTATCGCCACGTAGTACATGCGAAGCCCGGCAGCGCGATGCATCGCTTTTTGTATGGGCGGTGCCTGCTGAAAAATGGCGAGGTGGCGGCGGCAGTGGCTGAGCTTGAATCCGGACTTAAACTCCAAAGGCACAACGCCGAGGCTCATTTGTTGCTGGCGCAAGCCCTGCAGCAGGAGGGGCATCCGCAGGAGGCTCTGCGGCAAATGGCTTTGTACCATAATTACCTGCGGCTGCTTAAGCCGCTGCCCAAGGATGCATCTCAGTTAGAAGGTCTTCCAAAAGCCGATGTGCGGTTGGAGGGCTGGCAATGAGCCAAACCCGGGCGGCCGCGGGGCCTCATGAATTGGAAGCGAGCTCCGCGCAGAGTCCTCTGCTGGCGAGCGCATTGTGGCGCTGGTTGAAGGGGGCCTGGCCGGGGGTCTTAGCCTTGCTGGTGTTGGCATTTGCGGCGTACTGGCCGTTGATTCATGCCGGCTACATATGGGACGACTACGGTTACATTGTGCAGAACCCAAGTTTGCGGCATGTGCGCGGGTTGTGGTCCATCTGGTTTGTGCCCAGCACCAGCATTCAATATTACCCGCTCGTCTACACCCTTTTCTGGATTGAGTATCACCTCTGGGGCACAAACCCTGTTGGATTTCATCTGCTGAACATTGTTCTCCAGGCGATAGACGGGGTTTTGCTGTGGATGGTTCTGCGGCAGGTGCGGCTACCGGGCGCATGGTTGGCCGCAGCGCTCTTTACCGTTCATCCGGTGCAGGTGGAGACGGTGGGTTGGGCGGTGGAGCAGAAAAATCTGACCTCGGCCGCGCTGGCATTTGGTGCTGTGTTAATGTACCTGCGGGCGTTTCCGTTGGCGGCAGGCGATAGCAAGATTGCCGTGGATGATTCCAGGGCCGCTGCAAAATGGGGTTGGTGGTATGCCGGTGCGACGGCATTGTACGTAGCAGCTCTGTTGGGCAAAACAGATGTCTGTACACTGCCGGCGCTATTGCTGGTGCTTGCCTGGTGGCGGCGGGGACGCATCGGCTGGCGTGACATAGCGCCTACGCTGCTGTGGTTTGGCTTTGGTCTGGCGCTGGCGGCCATGACCATTCATGTGGAGCATCATCAGGCGGGCGCAGAAGGGGCGGCTTTTGCGTTTTCGTTGGCGCAGCGAAGCATTATGGCGGGGCATGCCATCTGGTTTTATCTGGGTAAGCTGGTATGGCCGCATCCGCTGCTGGAGGTATATTGGCGATGGAACCCCGCCGCGATGCGGGGCTGGCAGTGGCTCTGGCCGCTTTCAGCGCTGGGTGTGATTGTGATATTGTTTATTCTGCGCAGAAAGATTGGGCGAGGTCCCCTGACGGCGGCGCTGTTTTTTGGAATTGCCGCATCGCCGGTGCTGGGCTTTATTTCGTACTATACGATGCGCTACACATTTGTCGCTGATCATTACCAGTATTTGGCGTGCATTGGTCCTTTGTCGCTGGCAGGGGCGGGTGTAGCGCTGGCTGCCAGGCGCTGGGGCCGTCACAAGCTTATGGGTGAACCGGTGCTATTGTGGATTGTCAGCGCAGTGTTGCTGCTGGCGTTAGCTGCCGTTTCCTTCGCCCAAAGCCTGGTTTATGAGCCACCGTATCGGGTTTGGTCGCACGTGCTTAAGTACAATCCAAACTGCTGGGTCGCACAGGAAAATCTTGCGGTGCATTACGCCATGCAGAAGCAACTGAGTATAGCCGGCCCGCTTCTGGCCAGCGCCAACAAACTTTCGGGTGGAGCTGATCCAACAGTTACCGGCAACATTGGCGATATGTATTACCTTATGGGGCAATATTCGCTGGCGATTAAGTGGTATCGGGTGTCGCTGGCGGGGCAGCCGCACAATATGCACATTATTAAAAAGCTGGTGCACTGTTATGAACATACCGGCGACTGGGCGAATGCAATAAAAGATATCAAGCAGGGATTGGCATTTGTACCACGGTCGGCGACATTGCATTTCATGCTGGCGGCGGACCTGGTGCATGCCGGAAACTTTAAGGCCGCTGCGTTGGCGTATCGGCAAGGGTTGCGCTTCGAACCGCGTAATACCAAGGCGCATTACGATCTGGCTATTACGCTCGAACGTCTTGGCGACTGGCAGGGGGCCTTGCGGCATTTTGCCCGAGCGGTGGCAATATCGCCGCAGTATGCGCTGGGCCACTACGCTTATGGCAGATGCCTGCTGGCGCATGGCCGCGCGGCTGACGCCATCGGGGAATTGCAGGTGGCGACGCGCCTGGCGCGAAAGGCAATTACGGGACTGCACTTTGGGGCGACACATCATGCTCCGCTGGACAATTTGCTTGCCTGCCTGCAGACGCTTGCCAAGGCTTACCGCGCCGATGGTGAACTGCAGCGGGCGAAAAACGCCCAAGATGAGGCCCATGCGCTGGACGTTAAGATAAAGCTTCTTGCGCGGCATGGGTTGGGGCAATCCGGCGGATCCGGGCTGTTGCCAGCAGCGCAAACCACTGCAGGGCAGGGGCACTAGGCCTTAAACCAGCGTAATTTTCCGCCTTGCCGCCTATTTGGATGAAATATGAACCGAAACGCTCCGCTTTTCGTAATA
>JBMFVX010000114.1:0-9648 GCA_049965775.1 Phycisphaerae bacterium | reverse complement strand
TCCGGGGGGGGTAAACTTTACATGTGGTTAGGCCCGTCGTGAGTCTGACTGGCCGAAAGGCCGTGAACGGTTACGCCGCCTTTTATCCTTCTCGGTCTGTGTGACCATCGGGGCCATTACCCCGTCAATACCGGCGTATACACGCGTCTTGGAAGTCCCCTCCACGATCGCCTCCGGGGCTTTCCACGAAGCCTGCAACGCTCCGCTTTCACGGGCCTTGCCCACCTTGGCACCCTCAGCTTCCACCACCTGACGAAGACGCTCTTTGCCAATGGGCAGGCCGCCGATACGTCTGGCATCTTCGGCGGCGGAGGCAAAATCTTCGTTCATCGCCAAACGGCACAGAATTTCCATCGCGCCAGGTGAAATACGCGACTCCGTGATCCCCAGCGATGCATCGGCTGGCATCAGACCGCCGGCTTTCGCCTGCCAAAAATATCGCCGCTCCACCCATATCTCACCGGCTACCGTCAACACGCGGGCCTCACGTTTGCCCTTGTCCCGAAGAACCACGCCCTCTTGAGGGGGAAAAAGCCGTCTGTTTGCCAGACGGTGCCGCGTTCACACGCGCTTGCACCATATCTTGAAAACATTCACGCGTTAAATCCTGGAAAGCCGCACGCACGGCCCACTCGCTGGCAGCTATCCACTGCCCGTCGGGGGCTGATTCTACCGCCGCCAGCGCCTTGTCCAGATGAGCCTCGCACGAGGCCATCAGCCGCTTCTTCAGGACGTCCTTGTCCATACCCAAACTCCTTATAAAAGAACACCACGCTATTGTACCACCCGGCTTTGCCAAAAAATATGGCCACACCCCCGCAAATTCAAAGCGCGGGCAGGTGTTTACAGGCGGGTGTTTTTGGCTATAATTATGTGGCTTTTGAACGCGGGCGTAGCTCAGTGGTAGAGCGTCACGTTGCCAACGTGAATGTCGAGGGTTCAAATCCCTTCGCCCGCTTTTTTTCTTCTTGTATTTGTTGTTTTAGTCGGCGGTGCAATTCTCGGATCGCCGCGGCTTGGAGCCTAACGAGTTGGAAGGCTTTATTGTTATTTGCTGCGACCATTGGGCGGATTTCTAAGCCAGCTGAGTATCAGCAGGGGCACGCCGATGCAGAGCATGGCGTCGGCGAGGTTAAAAATCCATCGCCAGTATTGCAGGTGAATAAAATCGCGGACCAGGCCATGGTTAAACACACGATCGTAGAGATTGCCGATGGCACCGGCCATAATAAGGCTCAGCGCGATATGCAGCACCCACTGCCGGCGGGAGCTGCTCATAAAAACGTATACCACAAAAGCCAAAGCAACCAGGCTTACAATCACAAACACCAGTGAAAGCCCCTGCCCCATGCCAAAAACGGCGCCGCCGTTGAGTGTGGTTTCAAGTCGCAGCAGGTGGGGTACAAGCACAATGCGCCGCGCGTTGGGGCCGTAACCCAGCCGGGCAAAGGCGAGATGTTTTGTCCAGAGGTCGGCGGCAACGCCGCAGGCCCCGACCAATACAAAGCGAGCCCATGCCGCGGGTGATTTAACCGCAGGCAACTGGGTGGCTGGAGTAGCAGAGTCTTCGGCCGCGACATTCACCATGAGTCATCCGAAATTGAAGAAAAAAGTCTCCGATGCGGCGGCAGCGCGTGGGGGGTTAATCTTCGTCGTCATCGTTGGATTCTTCGCTGCGTTCCTCGCTTTCGCTGAAGCGCGGAAGCAGGCCCTGTTCCAGCATGCGGGCGTATTCGATGCAGTATTTGGTCCAGGGGGTGGCTTCGAGCCGCGCCTTGGCAATGCTTTGCCCGGTGCCTTCACAAATGCCATAGGTGCCGCCATCAATGCGGGCAAGAGCCTCGGAAATTTCACGAAGCAGTTTGCGGTCGCTCTCCAGGAGGTTGAGGGTAAACTCCTGCTCAAAATTGTCAGTTCCAACATCGGCCATGTGCATGGGGCTGCTGGTGTTTCCGCCGGTATGCTTAAAGGCTTCGCTTTCCATGGAGCCGACGTCGCCGAGGAGTTCGCGGCGCTTTTCAAGCAGCAACATCCGAAAGTGTTCAAGCTCGCTCTTGCTGAGCTTGGAGGCCTTGCCGGCCTGGCCGTTGGTTTGGGCCACAGGAGCGCTGTGCGCCTTGCCCCGGCTGCCATTGATGGGGGCATGGGTTTTGGCGGTCGTTTTAGCTGATTTGCCGAGCTTGGTCAGCCGCGGCTGTGAGGCCGCTCTGCGGACCGATTTAACCTTGGATTTCGCCCTTTTAACGGCTTTGACGGGGGTTCTCACCACCTTGCGAGCCGAAATAGAGCGCTTTTTACCGGACTTTGCCTTTGCTACCGCCATTGTGGCTCCCGTGAACGACTTTTAAACTTGGCGCGATAGTCTTACCAAGCTTTTCTGCCGCTGCGCCATCCATCCCGGCAAGAAAAGTTAAGATTAGAGAGAATATCGGCTTGATGGCATCGAGTCAAACCGTCTGTTTTTCATAAATGGCAGCGGGCGTGGCAATTTTTCCGGGCAGTCAGCCGGCTGCGCCGGTAACGCAGACATCTTGTCTGCATCGGCCCGAGTGTAGGATTCTGCGTTCCGCTTCAGAACAAGGCAGGCAGCCAGCGCCTTGTACCCGGCAAAAGCGACTGGGAATGCCAATAAAATCGGCATGATCCCGGGCCGCCCGGAAAAATTGCCATGCCCAATAGCCTCCGCCATGAACGCCTCACCGGCGATTTCTGCAGGCGGCATAGCCCGCATGCGCGGCCTAACGGAATGCCATGGCCGATTTGGTAACGCAAAGCTATGTGCTTAATGTTGTAAAAGCCGCGGGCACAATAACGACGCCGGCGCTTGCAAGCCTGATTACCGCAGCCAGTGCGGCAGTGGAACAGTTTTGCCGGCAACCTTTTGCGCCCGATCGCTATGTTGAGCTTTATGATGCGATTGACCAACCGTCGCTCATAGTGCGGCATCGGCCCATTCTTGCAATTAACTCGGTAACGCTTTACCCCACCGGACCGAATCCGCGCGTGTTTGACGGCACGAGCTTTGATGTGCGTTCGGAGCTGGGGCGTATTTCGTTTGCGCCCAATGCCGGTGATTCATTTTATGACTGGTATGGCGGGGCGGGGTTTCCGGCATGGGGGCTTGACGCCATACAGGTAGACTACACCGCTGGCTGGGGCTTTTTGGTCGCCGCTCAGGCCGCCATCAACCCGGGAACAGCGGTCGTGCCCGTCAGCGCCCTTGCGGGCATCTCGCAGCATCAATCGTGGAGCATTGCCGCCGGTACCGTGCTGACGGTAGACCCCGGCTTGTCCAGTGCCGAAACAGTAACCGTGCAGGCGGCACAGAACGGCAGCCTGACGGCGGTATTTGCCCAGGCGCATGGAGCGAATTGCCAGATAACCGGCTTATTGGCGCCGGCGGATGTTCAACTCGCCACAGCGCTGGCGGTGGGCAACCTGATCAATCAGAGCGATTTAACCAAGCTGCGTGAATCGCAGGGTAAAACCGTCGGTTACGAGTATGTAACGCGCACGGGCGATTTAATTATTACACCGGAAATCCGTCATTTGCTGCTGCCTTGGCAGGATGTGATTGTATGAGTCTGTTTCTGCTGTGCCGTCGGCAAATAAGTCTGCAGCGTTCTACCTCCGCCGCCGATGGTATGGGCGGCGTGGCCCGCGTCTGGAGCACGCTGTTTGCCGACGTGCCGGCGACCCTGCTGACGCTGCACGGACAGAACCTGGTGCGGCTGCCCCGGCGCCAAACCGCGGTCTCGCATGTGGTGCTTACGCCGCAGAGTCTTGCCGCCGAACTTGGTGACCGCATTTTTGACGGCGTGTATTACTATCAGGTGCGGCATACTGAAAATTTGGGCGATCGCGACAGCGGCTGGGCTGTTTTTGTCGAGCGGCTTGAGCCGCAGCCCGGTTGATGGCCATGGGCCGCAGATTCTGCAAACCACCGCTCGGGCGCACTTTTAGAAAGGTTGCCGGTGCAGGCAATTATTCAAGCGGTTGTGGCTCGCATTGTTGCAAGTACCGCCCTGGCGCAGGTGCTGGGCGGCGCGGCGCAGGTATTTGTAACGCAAGCGCCCGAAGGCGTTGAACTGCCGGTGTTGACCATCAGCCGGGTGGAGCAGCTTACCGCGCACGCTTTTGGCGCAGCTGCGTGCCAAACAGTTGATATTGACCTGACGCTTGCGGCCGCCTCCATGGAGCAAACGCTGTCGCTGGGCGATGCGTTGGCGTCGCTGTTTGACGGGGCTGTATTTGCGCTCTCGTCGGGCACGCTGCTGCTGTGCGAGCAAACCGGAGCGTCGCGCGTGGGTTTGGCCGCGCACAATTCACAAAACCTGGAAGTTTATCAGGCAACCATAAGCCTGCGGCTGATCGCCTATCAACCGCCCGCGAGCTAAGCATCGCGGCGGATATTAAGCGGAAATGCCACCCGGTGGAGTCAAGAGGCTCTGGGCTTTGGCGCTCGTCGTCAATGTGTGTCTTCATACACCACCCACCTCGCTTCGCATTGCAAACCTGTAACAGGTTGTTTTTTAACACGAAACGTGCCGCTCGATAAACCAGCCCCTGTCGCGGCAGCCCAGCGACCGCGGCCACCCAAGCGTAGTGCTCAGAGCTCTACCCATCACCTGCTCACCTGCTCACCTGCTCAACTCTCTCCTGCTCTCGCGGCCCGCAGGCCGCGCTGCGCCGGGCAGCATTGGTGTTTGGTTCACGGTATAATCTTCCACCGACATTGCGTCGGGTGATTATGCTTCGTGAACTTCACATTTCCAATCTCGCCATCATTGCCGATGCTGTTGTGGAATTAAGCCCCGGCCTGAACTGCTTTACCGGACAAACCGGCGCGGGCAAAAGCCTGGTCATCGGCGCTTTGGAAATTTTATTGGGCCTTAAATCGCCGCAGAATATGCTGCGGCCCGGAGCCGCTGAGGCCCGTGTTACCGGCGTGTTTTACCTTGAAAGCGCTGCCATACGCGCCCGGCTCTCGCAGGCCGCCGATATTCCTCTGGCGGCCGAACCGGAGGTGGTGCTGGCGCGGCGCATTTTTGAAAGCGGCCGCACCAGTGCTTCAATCAATGGCACGCCTATTTCAGGCCAGGCGCTCAAAATCATCGGCGAGGCGCTGGCGGACATTCATGGTCAGTACGATGCGCAGTTTCTGCTTAAGCCGGTCAATCAGCTTGCCGTGCTCGACGACTTCGCCGCGTCCGCAGATGTGGCGGCGCAGTTTGCCGCCCTGCATGCCCAGCGCCGGCAGGTGGCCGCCAACCTTGCCGAGCTTGAAGGAGCCCAGGCTCTTCGTCGCCAGCAGATGGAACTGTGCGAGTTTCAGCTTGCGGAAATAGACGAAGCGCAATGTACACCTGGCGAGCTTGAACCGCTGGTCAACCGCCAGCGCATGCTCGCCAATGTTGAAAAAATAAAGTCTCAAGCCGGCAGCGCGTATGGAGCGCTTTATGAAGATGAAGGCGCGGTGATCGGCCGGCTTAAAACCATCGCGGCGGTATTGCTGGAACTGACCGAACTTGATGCGGGCCTGACCGAAGTTGCCGGCCAGGTTAAAGATGCCACCATAACGCTCGATGATGCGGCTTTTTCGCTGCGACGCCATATAGACAAGCTGGATATGGACCCCGAAGAACTTGCCGCCGCCACTCAGCGGTTGAACTTGCTGTATCGGCTCATCGGCAAGTATTGCGGATCCAATGGCACGCTCAACGACCTGCTGGAGTTTCGGCAATCGGTCGGCGCGCAGCTTGAAATGCTTCGCCGTCAAAGCGCCGACGTAACCGAGCTGGCCCGGCAGGTGACATCGCTCGAAACGCAGATGGACGAATTGGGCCGCGTGCTGTCAAAAAAGCGGCGCGATGCGGCCAAAAAGCTTGCGCCTCTGGTGCATCAACAGCTTGCCGACCTGGGTATGAAAGAGGCGCAGTTTCTCGTGGAGTTCAGCCCGGTTGCCGCCGAGGTAAATGCGTCTTCCGGCGGAAGGCCGTTGGCCGGTTTGCCTGCGGGCGATGCTGTGCGATTTGCCTCTCCGGGCGGTTTGGAGAGCGTAGAGTTTATGATAGCGCCCAACCCGGGTCAGCCCGCGCGACCGCTGCGCAAAATCGCCAGCGGCGGCGAATTATCGCGGGTGATGCTGGCGCTTAAAACAATTCTTGCACACGGCGATCGCGTGAGTGTTTTGGTCTTCGATGAAATTGACGCCAATGTGGGCGGCCGCATGGGCGGGGTAATCGGCGAAAAACTCAGCCATCTGGCCCGGGGCTGCCAGATTTTGTGCATTACGCATTTGCCGCAGATTGCCGCGTTTGCGCAGCGGCATTTGTCCATACGCAAAGAAGTGAGCGGCGGCGAAAGTTTTACGCGCGTAAGTCCGCTGGAAGGCGATGCCCGCGTGCAGGAACTGGCCGAAATGATCACCGGTAAAGCGGTTACAGAAACATCGTTGCGCCAGGCGCAGGAATTACTGCAGACCGGGCAGGCCGCAGGACAACAGGTAACCCGCCCGACGCATAAGCCGGACAGAGTTAAAATCGCTCCTGCCGCCGGACACAAAAAGAGTCACGGCGACATGGCCAAGGCCATAAGCCAGTCAAATCGTTCTACACCTGTTCGGCGACGTTAGTGCTCTGTCACACCCAAAAATTAGGATTGACGGAGGGCCAAGGGGTTGGAGGCGCGAAGCGAGGGCTCTTGGAGCGAGCGGGCATCCGCACGCGATCCCCCTGGCGGGGAGCCGGTTCCCTGAAGGGAAGCGCTTAGCAAAAGAGCCAACTTTTGATCAGGACTTGACAGTTGTGGTGTTCTTACCGAGGTATTAATATGCCAGTTGTGGCGAACAACATTCAGGCGGTGAACTTTGGGGTTGCGGTTACTGTAGTTTTTTGAGAGCGGTGGCCGCCACAGTTCTGAGTTGGCTGATATGGTATGAACCGTTATCGTTTTTGGAGATAGTATTCATGTTCAGATTTGACCGACGCAATCTTTTCAAAGCTTCTTTGCCCGTGTTGGGAGTGCTATTGACTCAATCCCGAAAAACCGTGGCTCTATCGCAGAAAACCGGCGCCACGCCGGCGAATCACAATCAACATATCCTGAACACCGTTGGCCTGGGCTTGAAACCCGGAACCACGGGTATCAAACAACCGGGGGCAATCGGGCCGGACGGCACGCAGCTCCGGGCAAATAATTTTTACCTGGAAATGGATGGCCAGCCGCTGGCCACAGTGGGGGGAGAATTTCACCCGCAAAGATATCCGGTGGAGGAATGGGAAGATGCTATTCAAAAAATGAAGGCGGGCGGACTTAATACCATCCAAGCCTACTTTTTCTGGGGGCAGTTCGAGCCGCGACCGGGTGAGTTTGATTTTTCCGGCCCCAACAACGTTCGGTATGTGGCGGAGCTTTGTAAAAAGTATTCGATGCACCTTTTTATTCGTGTGGGGCCTTACGCCAACGCCGAGTTTCTGATCGGCGGTATGGCCCCGTGGATCTATGGAGAACCACTGCTGGAACGCAGCAATGATCCACACTACCTGAAATTCGTGGGCCGATATTATGCGAAGCTGGGAGAGCAGCTTAAGGGAATGTTTTTTTCCGAGGGCGGCCCGATTATTTTTACCCAGGTTGAAAACGAACTGGGGATAGCCCATCAGGACGCCTGGAATACGATTTACCAATTCGGCGCATCAGGCTACAGCGGCCCGCACGGCGCGCACTACGCGTTGCACTATGAAAATCTGCGGAATCTGGCGGTAACCAGCGGAATCAATGCTCCCTTCTTTACCATTACGGGCTGGCAGCCCGGAGGAGCCTATCCGGATACCCTGTTTCCATGTGGGGGTGCCTATATGTTTCTGGGGCCGCCCGGCAAACAAAATAGTTCCCTCACCACGTTTAATGTCAGTGTCCCGTGGCGTGGCAAAACTCCCATCATTTATGTGGAACTCGGCACCGGATCGCCCATACGCATCAACTTCCGCCCCTTACCATCGGCCCAGGGGTGTCTGGCCACCGCCTTCGCGTTCCTGGGAGGAACCGAAACGATTGCAATGGGGTATTACATGTACCATGGCGGGTCGAACCCGATGGATGCCGTGTACGGCTTTACTCCTAAGTTTTTTGGTCTGCCACTGATTTCCTATGACTACCGGGCACCGATCGGCGAATTCGGCGAAGCTCGTGAGAGCTATTTTGTCATGCGCCCCATGAATTACTTCGTTCAGAATTTTGGGGGAAGGTTGGCTGTTATGGAAGTTCGCCGCCAGGACAATGATGTCCATAATCCCGATGATGACCGCTTACGCGTCGCCTGCCGTGCCAAGGATGGCGCGGGCTTTATTTTTATTAACAACTATGCGGATGTGCGGCAACTTTCCGCCAAAAGCAATCAATCGTTTACAGTTCATACCGCCCATGGCGATATCCGTATTCCCCATAAAGGCGGCCTGCATGTTCCGGCCGGCGTGAGCGGGATGATCCTGCCCTTCAATTTGGATATGGGGCATGGTGTTAGGTTAATATCCGCGACGGTCCAACCGTTGTTTGAATTTGAGCACCAGGCCGAGAAATGGTTTGTATTCTTTGCACCCGAGGGATTCCGATCCGAATATGTGCTGGCAAAAGCGGGCATTGAGTCGCTCAAACTCCGAGACGCGAGGGCCAAAGTCGCCGACGATTGTTATATACTCGCTGTGAAACCAGGCCGTGGTTCCCATATTTGCCTCGCGGGAGCCAATGGGGCTAGCATCAACATTATGACACTTACACAGGCCGATGCGCGTCATGCCATTAAGGAGGTCATCGGGGGAAAGCCGCGCATTATCATTTCAGATCACGTCACCATTGCCGATAGCCAATCCATCACCGCATACAACGGCCAAGGTAACGATACAACTGTGGCAATATTCCCTGATGTCACCCACTGCCAAAGCCCCATGGGTCAATTGCGACGTTCAACCGATGGCCTCTTTGGGGTCTATACCGTCAGTCAATCGCAGCGGCGTATAGCCGCCAGCATCGTTACATTTCAGCCACCTGAGGTTGCCCAAGTATTACCCGCAAAACAGGTGGTCAAAATAGCTCCTCATGAATTTAAGGGGCTGCATGACATTATCATGGAAGTTAGCTATAACGGCGATGTATGTAGGCTCTTTGATGTCTCACAAGGGCAGTTGGTGGCTGATAATTTGCAGCAGGGAATACCTTGGCGGGTAAGCCTCAAACGCTTTTCCAAAGCCCTGGCGCGGGAGGGACTGCTGATCCGTGTTGAAACTGAAATAGTCGGTGGGGCCAATGTATTGTTAGCGGCGGGAGTGTCCTTGACCAGTGCCCAGCGTATGGTCCGGTCTAAACCGTTGGTACGAGAACTGAAATTTATCCCGATCTACCGATCGGAGTTTTTGGTGACATAATTTAGTGCTCTGTCACAGCAATATTTTAGGATGACTGCCTCTCGAAACGCGTACCCAGAGACGCTGGGGTTCCTACCTCAACCCTAAAATTATGTTGTGACAGAGCACTAGACCTTAAACCAGCGTAATTTTCCGCCTTGCCGCCTATATTGGATGAAATATGAACCGAAACGCTCCGCTTTTCGTAATAATATAGTATTGTATATTGCAATATCTATCTTATGCA
>JBMFVX010000113.1:0-9654 GCA_049965775.1 Phycisphaerae bacterium | reverse complement strand
CAATAACCACAAATGGTATCAGTTATTTATTTACAGGCCGTAAGGACGCCTCGACCCGCCGCAACGCCAAGACCAGAAAGAAAAAAAACACTGAACAAACAAAACCCGAACCCAATAACGATGCGGCCCAGCACCGGGCCGCAATGGGGAGACTGCGTGAAAAAATATCACGCAAGAATTATCAGGTTTCGGCAGGGGGATTCGCTTGTTTAAGGACTAGAGGCAGCGAGGCGATTCGCATTGCTCCGATTGTCAGCACCGGTTATTTCACCGGGCCTGCAAAGTAGCCGTCGGGCCAGCGGCGCAGCCAGCGCGGGCCGGCGATATGCAGCGGCACAGAGCCGGGTGACGCAATGCCATGCCTTTCGAGCAGGGAGCCTTCTTCCAGGTAAAGCTGTGATCGGGCGTTAAGGTAGGCCACGACGGCCTGGGCCTCGGCGAGCTTCGCAGAGAGCAGGTTACTCTGGGCGACAGCCACCTGCAGTGATGTGGTGGCACCCACGCGGAACTGGCCTATTTCACTTCGCAGAGCCTCAGCTTGGGCAAGGCTTGTGGCATGCGTGGCGGAAATTTGTTCGCGGTTGGTTTCGGTGGTGATATAGTCGCTCCGTACTGCAAGCTGCACCTGCTGCACCAGGTTAGCCAAAGCCGCCTCCTGCTGGTCGCGGGTGAGCAGGGCGTTGTTGTAAGCAGCCCGTGGGGCCCGGTTGAACAATGGATAGTTATAGGTAACCCCGGCCAGGGCCTGGTAGTCCGAGCCATGGAGATTGCCGATGGCTTGACCAAACGAGTTGGCATAGCCGGTTTTTCCGAGTGTAATAAACACGTCAAGTTTGGGTAAAAGACCATTGCGGGTTTGCACCACCTGCAGATCATTTTGCTGAATTTGCAGGCGAGTTTCATTAATAAGCGGGCTGAGCTTAAGGGCCAGTTTAACATGCGCCGACACCGGTGCCGGCAAATCGCGCGGCGGGGTGGGCAGATTGATGAGTGTCACCGTACGTCGCCAAAAAGCCGAGTGGGGCGGGCTGATGAGGCTTAGCAGTGTGATCCGGGCGATTTTGAGATTGCCTTGGGCGTTAATAAGCGATTCGCGTTCCAGTGCCACCTGGGCCACCGCCGCCGGCAACTGCGAGCCGGCGGTGCGGCCGACGCGAATGAGTTCGCGGGTTTGCTGCTCCTGCTCCTCGGCGACGTCCAAGGCATCTTGCACGATGCCAATATTAGTGATGGCCAGCGCGTAATTCCAATAGGCTTGCTCCACCTGCGAGGCGACCGAGAGGGCCACTCCCTGAAGGTTGTAATCGGAAATTCGCCGGCCCAGCTCGGCTTCGTGAATGGCGGCAAGGTTTGCCTGAATGCTGCCTCCATTAAGCAACGCTTGTGTGACGGTAAGACTTAGACTGGTGCTGTCGCTTTCACCGGCGCTTTCGCCGTTGTTAAGCGAGCTATTAACGCCGGCCTGCACGGTGGTGCCGGTGGGAAAAAGCTGCTGGGCGCTGAAGTAGCCGTTGAGCGAGTTGTTTGTGGCGTATCCGCCGGAGGAGCCTCCGCGTGAGTTTCCGCCGGAAAGGCCGGCCGAAAGCTGTGGGTCGTAAACAGCTCTCTGGGCTTCAATGGCGTTTTGCGCAATTGTTGGGCCATAGCGCTGTACCAGTATCTGGGGGTTTTGGCGCAGGGCCAGCAAAATGGCGCCGTTGAGCCCAAGCTTAATGGGCTTTGTGGTATGTGGTGCCGTTGCGGTATCGCGGGTTGCTGTGGGCATACTTCCGCCAGCGGGTATTATGATGTTGCCTGTGGGCGGTGTGGCGCTGGCAGCGGTGCTGCCCAAGGCGGGCACGCCGGCGTTTGTGACAGTCGTGCTTGCGGCCAGCAGGCCAATGGCACATGCAGCACATATAATGGATTTTCGCTTGATTTCTGAAGCTGGTTTATTCATAGCGCAAAGCCTCTATGGGGTTGAGTTGTGCGGCCCTCCATGCGGGATAATATCCGAAAAATATGCCGATGCCGGCAGCTATGCTCATGGCGATGACGACGTTGAATGTCTGTACCTGCGCCACAAATTTGTGAAAGTGAATAAAATGCGACAGCGCCACACCCATGGCTGCTCCAAGAGCGCCTCCCAAGACGCTCACGAGCAAGGCTTCAAGCATAAATTGGCGGAGGATATCGCTGTTGCAGGCTCCAATGGCCTTGCGCACGCCGATTTCGCGGGTGCGTTCGGTAACCGTCACCAGCATGATGTTCATAATGCCGATGCCGCCGACCAGGAGTGAAATGCCCGCGACAGCGCCCAAAAAGAGCGTAAGTGTTTCCGTTACGTGCGATACCGTCTGCAGAAGCTGCTCCTGGCTGAAAATATGAAAATCACTGGGATCGCCAAAAAGCAAATGATGGCGCCGCCGCAGTACTGTGATGCATTCATTGAGAACTTTTTCCACGTTGGCTTTGCCGTCCATCTGCATATCTATGTGGTCAAGGTAAACCCGGCCGAATATTTGATCCATGCCGGTGGTGTAAGGAATAAGCACCTGATTGTCGGGGTTAAACCATCCCCGGCTGCCCTTAGATTTTAGCGTGCCTATAACCGTAAACTGGTTCCCGGCAATGTTAATGGTCTGGCCGATGGGGTTCAGCATGCCGAAAAGATCGTAAGCGGTTTCCGGCCCCAGCACAGCTACATGCGACTCCAACTGGGTTTCAAAATGGTTGAACATGCGGCCTTTGGCAATGGTATAGTTGCGTATCACCAGCAGCGTGGCGGCGCAACCCACCACCTCGCAATTGGTGTTTTTGTCCATGTAAGTTACCTGCTCCCGCTGGCCCAGCACAGGGGTAACCCGACGGATTTGCGGCACATCGCGCAGAAGAGCCCGGGCGTCACCGACGGTAAGATTCTCCCGCGTGGCGTTGATTACGCCGTTGGTGCCCGTCCACTTTGGATGGACCGCCAGAAGGTTTTTTCCCATGGCAGAAATATTTGAGAGCACCTGCTTCTGCATGCCGTGGCCCAGCGCCAGCATGGTGATCACCGAGCCGACGCCGATAATCATTCCCAGCATGGTCAAAAGCGTGCGGAGTTTGTTGGCCGCAAGGCTCCGAAGTGCAAGTTTAATGGTGGTCCAGAAAAGCATAGTGTTTACCGAATTTATTGCGCCAATGGCGCAGAAACTATTCTTTTAGTGATGCCGCATCCATGTGCTATCATAATCGCCGCTGTACACCACAACCTTCTGGCCGGGTTTAAGGCCGTCGAGCACCTGCCATTGGCGGCCGTTGTTGACGCCCAACTTCACGGGCGTAAGCGTTTGCTTGCCGTCAGGCCCTACGACATTGACAAAATCCTTGCGGCCCTGCACCTGTACAGCCTGCAGTGGAATATACATGACGTTGTGCAGGCGGTCGGCGATGATGTCCACATCGGCCGTCATGTTGGGTTTGAGAAGTTGCTTGTCTTTTCCAATCACCTCAACGTTTACCGGAAAGGTAATAACGTTGGAGTTATTGGTTCCCACCGGTCCCATCTGCACAACTTTGCCGAGAAATACTTTACCCGGGTAGGCCGAGCCGGTGATGTATACGGTATCTCCAAGGTGAACTTTGTCTATATCGCTTTCGTTGACGTTGGCGAGCACATAAATGTGCGAAAGATCCACCAGCGTTAAAATGGTGGTACCCCCGCCGACGTTGGTAAGTGCCGACGAAATAACCTGGCCAATTTGCACAGCCACATTTGATACCACACCCGTCAATGGCGCCATTACCTTGGTATAGGAGAGGTTGATCTGCGATTGCTGAACGGCGACCTTGTTAGATTCCACGGCAACATTGGCGAGTTTAACACTCAGGGCCTGTAATTTTACCTGCAGGGCTTCTGTCTTGAGCTTGTTAACAGCCGCCTGGGCCAAAGCCACGCTAGCTTGGGCCTGAGTGAGAGTGGTCTTGGCATTATCGTAATCTTCCTGGCTGTCAAGATTCTCTTTTAGCAGCGTGGCTGTGCGATTGAGCAGAATCTGGTCGTTGGCTGCCGCCGCCTGTGCTGAAAGAAGGTTGGCATTTGCCGTAGCGGTGTCGGTAAGAAGATTTTGTTGGGCTACCTTAAGATTCAGTTCCGCTGTCTGATATTGAAACTGTGTCTGTTCGAGATTACGCTGGGCCACCTCCAGTGCCTGCTCTTCAGGAGTGGGATCCACCTCCAGCAGTAGGTCGCCCTTTTTTACGACTGCACCAAGCTGGAAGGGCAGTTTAACGATTTGCCCGCCCGCCTGGCACTTGATGTCCACGTTTTGATTCGCGTTGACTGTGCCGGAGCATGCTACATCCACCACCATCAGTCCCTTTTTGACCAGGGCGGTTTCTACCGGGTTGGCGGCCGGCGCCGAGGCGGTCTGTTTATTGAAGTAAAACCAGATGCCGCCTGCGATGGCCGCAAGTACGATAATGACAACGACAATTTTCTTGAACATGGTGCTTTCTTGCTAATCTGGACTAAAAAATATATCAGTTTGGCTGGGCGGGGGCTTTTACCGCTGAGTTGCCAGTGCTGTACGGCTCGCGGCGGCTAATCTCCTCCATGGGCGGCCAAGGCCGCCGCCGGTGCGCCATCGCGCAAAACTTTCCCATCACGCATGTTGATTTCCCGTGGGCAAAAGGCCGCAATGTCAGGGTCATGCGTCACAATCAAAATTGTACGCCCCTGCTGATGCAGTGTCTCAAAGAGCTTTAATATTTCATCACCAGAACGGCTGTCAAGATTACCGGTGGGTTCGTCGGCGAGAATAATGGCTGGATCTGTCACAATGGCCCGGGCGATGGCTACGCGTTGCCGCTGCCCGCCGGAGAGTTGGTTTGGTTCGTGATCCAACCGCTCGCCAAGACCAACTATTTCCAGCGCTTCGCGCGCCTTAGCAGCCGCATGGCGCCCTCCGGCATATAGCAGCGGCAGCTCAACGTTTTCCACCGACGAAAGACGCGGCAGCAGGTTAAAACTCTGAAAAACAAAGCCAATGCGCCGGTTGCGAATACGAGCAAGCTGATCGCTCTTAAGTTTGGATACATCTTCCCCGGCGATGAAATAGTCGCCCGAATCAGGAGAATCCAAGCAGCCAAGAATATTCATAAGAGTGGATTTTCCGCTGCCGGAAGACCCGGTAATCGCCACCAGTTCGCCTTCGTGAATTGTCACGCTTACCCCATCCAGGGCGCGAACCTCCGAGCCGCCGACCACATAACGTTTGACGACGTTATGCGTTCTGATCAGGCCCGGCCCGGCAGCAACCGCGCCTGCCCGGTTTTTCAAGCGAGCTGGCTCTGGGGCTGTTTTTGTCATGAGTTCTACAGGTCGCATGACCTACTTCCTTTCGCGGCGCATCGTAAAGTCAAAGTGTAACGCCTTAGCACACCTAAGTGAAACGCCGCACGACATAATTTCTTGCCGGAAACCGCGCAAATTTACGTTATCGGATGCCTTATATGGTGCAATTTGGTTTGATACATTGGCCGAATGAGGCGGCTGTGGCTCAAAAAGCACAATAACCGCAATCCTGCTTTGCTTTTGCCGCCGCCTGCTGTCCTGACCTGGAGGCAAAGCGACGTTGCCAACGAAGCCATCGGCGACTGCGCAACAATTAAAAAGACCAACAAAAGACCAACAGGGGTTGCAGGATTGATCGGGTTGCTTTTTTTGCTTCTGGGTCGCCGGGGGAGTGATTTTCACCTTGCAACAGTAGACAGTAGAATGTTCTGGAAGCGGCATTTAAAGGATGTGAACATGCATAGAAAGTTTCTGCTGAAGAGCGCGTTATTTGCGATCACCACAATTTTTGCGCATACGACTTGGGCAATAAACGCAGCAAACCTTTATAAGCAGGTCGGCACCGATCCTTCCTGGCAGCAGATCAAGTCCAGTGGTCAACTCGTCTTGGGCCACAACTCCAACAAAGGTGTCAGAGGCTCTAAAATTATTGTGAATCTAAAACTCCTGCAGCGCCTCGAAGGCACCCCCGGTGCCAAAAACCCCATCGTACGAGATATCGCCATTCACACCGTCGGCAACAGCGATATCCCGCGACCCGATTTTGCGCGATGGTCCCGCTGGTATCAGGAGTACGGCAACGTTCAAATTTTTCGACTTTTTAAAGGCGAAACGAACGTGCGTAATAATCGTCCCTTGGCTGCAAGAATCGAGGCCTACTATGATAAACCGTGGAAAGCCGGTCCTTGGCACGAATGGACGGGTGAATATACGGTTATCAAACCCGGCGGGGCCTGTATATTTCAGGTATTTAACAATAAACGCATCTGGGCGGTGCATCTGGACATGAGTGATCAAGGGAACATCGTAATTGACCCTCGCAACCACAAGGGCCGGCGGATCATCGCCCGCGATATGGTTGGCAAGCCATTTTTTGTGCGAGTCCTGGACAATGGCGACGCGTGGCGCGTGTATCTCAATGGTAAGTTTATTGAGAGTGGATCTTTCCCCTGTCCTGCAAATAGCAAGACAACGTTTCGCTGGGGCATGTATGTCGGCGAGCACATTGTGGCGTAATATGATGTATTTTGTCAGCGGAGCCACGGTTCGTACACTAAGGTCTGTTCCCGGCTCTCATTATGATGCAGTTTGTTCCAGTGGTAGCGACCTTGCGATCTTGACGCGAACTTCGATGCACCGGCCGCGGCGCGGAGTCTGCCAATAAATCGGGCTTCAGGTCACACCGGGCCGCCGCGGAATGATTCGCCACGGTCTGCACGCTGGTTACCACCGGCAAGCCGGCGGCTAAATAGCGGCATCCGTTATGCGTGCGGTCCGCAACAACTGCAATTTCAGCGCCGCCCGGAAAATTGGCAGACCTCCGGATCGCCGGATCACCGCTGTTATTGCTCATTTGTATTTTTCATTTACTGCGGGTTATAATTTGTGGCTCGCTCGCCCTCATCGTCTAGAGGCCTAGGACACGGGCTTTTCACGCCTGTAACTGGGGTTCGAATCCCCATGAGGGCATTGTTGCCGGCGCTACGGTGCGCCGGCCCGGCGGCTTGGCGACCATTGGTTTTTTGAGGTTCAAATGTCCATCAAGGCAATTGATTTACGGCGCGGTGTCGCCGTGGAATACAACAACAAACTCTATGTGGTGCATGATTTTGCCAAGGTGTCTAAGGGCAATTGGCGCTCGTTTATGCAGGTGAAGCTCAAAGACACGCAAACCGGCAGCATCATCGAGCAGCGCTTTCGCGTGGACGACACGCTTGAGCAGGCCTTTCTCGAACAAAAACCCATGGAATACCTGTATTCCGAAGGCCAGACGCATCACTTCATGGACCTTAACGATTTTGAACAGCTTGAACTCTCCGGCGATGTGGTGGGCGATGCGGTGAAATATCTTAAGCCCAATACGCAGGTGCAAATTACCATGTACCAGGGCAAGCCGTTTTCGGTGGAACTGCCCAACACCGTTGAACTTGAAATTGTAGACTGCCCGCCCAGCATGAAAGGCGCCACCGTCAGCAACGTGGGCAAAGACGCCACGCTCGAAACCGGGCTGGTGGTCAATGTTCCCGACTTTATTACCCAAGGCACCACCGTACGCGTGGACACCCGCACCGGTGAATACCTTGGCCGCGTAAATGATTAATTGCCCGCGCGGGCAAAACACCGGCGGTTTGGCGTTTGACCACATCTTTGGCGGGCGCACCCTTTTGGCCCGCCATGCTCTGGATAAAACCCATGCCTGACTCTCCACCACTGCCACCGGATAATTCCACCGACAACCCGCAAGATGCGTCGTCGCCAGCTTCAAAACCCGGCGGCAACTCAGCACCAGCCCCGGATGGAGCACCGCCCGGTTCGTCCTATGGTGGTGAGCTAAAGCCCACGGGTGGCTCGGCGGGTACACGCGGGCCGGGGCAATCAAATCCGCAGCCGGGGCCGCGACAAGTCATCCTTAAGCCGCCGCGCTTTGTCGTTCGTACTCTGCTTCTACTGGCCGAGCCGCACTACTGGGCCAAAGCGGCTCTGTACCCGCTGCGCTACACATTGTGGCCGCTCATTTTTGTCGCCTTGATTTCGGGCGGCATTATTGGCTCGCGCCTCGCCGGCGACGGGCTTAAGCAAATGAACCGTATCGCCCAAGGCTATGACGCCATGTACGCACCGATGGTCATCAGCGACGGCAAGCTCTCGGTTGCGGCCAACTCCAAAAATCCGCCGTTTCATATTGAAAGCGCGGGCATTTCTATTCAGATCGCGCAAGGTCCCGCGGTGACGCCGGTGCCGGCGGCAACGACGATGCTCATCACGCCAACCGCGATAGATGTCCATGAAATCAGCGGCCAGCAGGTGATGATCCCCATGAGCCGGGTGCAGCGCCTGCTTCTCGCGGCAGGCGGCTCAACGCTTTCTGTTAAAACGCCGGTGGCACAGTTGCCTGCGGTGCAAATTAATTCCGCCTCGCTGCAGGAAATGCTTCAGCGGAGCGGCGGAGTCATTTACTGGCTGATTACCTGGTGCGCGGGCATAGTGGCGTGGGGGCTTATGCTGCTGTGGAGCGCTATAATGGGGCTGCTGGCAATGGTGCTGGTGGCCATGATCAATCGCGACATCGGCATGCCGGGCCGTGTTGCGGCCCGCATTGCCTTTGCCGTGATGGTTCCACTGGTGGCTTTGCAGGCGGTGCTGGCACTGTTGGGCTTGACGCCCGGCGAGGTAAGCGGCGCGGCCCTGGGCGTGCTGCAGGCATTGTGGATGATGGCCCCGCTGGCAATGGCCCTGTGGGCCGGCGCGCTGGCCAACCGCATGTTCAAGGAATTACGCAACGGCGGCTCGCTACTACGAAAATAATGTGCATCCGCTGGCGGCCGAGGCGATCGCCCGGCTCTGCGCCGCATGCGCGCGTATGACCGTCCCGGTGTACCTCGCAGCAGACTCACCCCTTGTAGCGCAGGCTTCCACCCCTCCGCGAACAATTACCGTAATGCTTCAGTACGGGGAGGCAGCCCGGCTCTGCAGGTAGCTCATTCTTGTTCCTCTACGGCACGGCACACCATCGGGATACTCCTGATCTCGCCGCCCGCAGGCAGCGCTGCAGATCCAAAAACATATTCCATCTTTTTTCAACTTGACTTTTTCACGGAGGGGGGGCGTATTATTCAGCAAAAGGGATGTTTTGCAGCCTCGTGGCGGCGGAGTCGCCGCTGCCTTTAAACTCTGCACCGACGGGTTTTTGCAATGAAGCGTTTGCTCGCTATGTTTACCCCGAATCACGGCGTTGGCGAGCACCATTTTTGCAATGCCCCATTGGCCACCGGCAAAATTAGCACCCAGTCTCGCCGAGCGCGGCATTGCCCTTCGGCCCGGTATTGGCTGTGGAAAGGCCCACAGGTCCTGCGACTGGCCGCAGCCGCTCTACTTGCTGGAGCAGGCCGCACCGCCGCCGCCACTGCGGCAGCCCAACCAAACCCCACCACCGAAACCCGCCTGCACTGCCCGGCAAAGTTCATTACCGCCATCGCCATCGGCCCGCGTGGCGGGCTTTGGGTTAGCGATGAAGACACCGGCATCTATCACCGCAAGGCTGGGGCAACCGATTGGGATTCGTTTAACACCTCCAATTCACCAGGGCTTGTAAGCAACCATATCTATTCGCTGTGTGT
>JBMFVX010000112.1:0-9658 GCA_049965775.1 Phycisphaerae bacterium | reverse complement strand
CCCCCCCCCCCCCCCCTAATTTGGCCACCTTGGCCCCCTTGCCCAAAACACCCCCAAAACCCCAATAAAACCATCGTTTTTCAAGGGGGCCAACCGCATAAAACTTTGGCCCCCTTGACCCCACCTTGGCCCCCTTGGTTGCCGCCTGCCAAACGTGCATAAAACCCTTATTCTATAGACTTGGTGTTGCTGTTGCCCAAGTCGTTGACCGGACAGCACCGATTAATGTTATATAACTTACTTCAACCGTAAGATAATGATAGTAAGGTGCTGGAGTTTGGCCGCCGCCATCAAGCCGTTCGCGTGATGCAATCACGCCCGCGCTGGCCAGCATTCGGAAGCCTCCATAAATTGCCGGCCACTTGAGTTGGCAATTCGCAAAACGCCATGCTCTCCGCTACCTATGCGATGCCGGCAGCCCATGCTCGGCCGCCTGCCGATTAACGGTTCTAACAATGGTGCGACTGCCGCCGAGGTTGGCCTCGAGCAACTGGCGATGATCATCAAACCAAAACGTCATCTGCCGCTGGTGCAAATAAAGCAAATCCACCCGCCAGGCGTTTTCGACGGCACCGCCGATGGTTACACCGCGGCGGCCGCGTGTGGCCAGTACGCAGCCGAGCTGTGTATGCAGTTGCGGCAATGTCAGAACGGGCGTTCTCAATACCAAGTTAGCTTTATGCGGCATGGCATCGGCAACCAGTGGCAGCGCGACCTCGGCAATGGCCATTGGACTGGTGCTGATGGTTACAGGCGGGACGGACCTGTTACGCGATGCCCTTGTCATTTTGGCGGCAAGCTGCCCGGCGCGATCGTGGAGTGTCCACACTGATTTGCCGCCTTCGAGCGATTGGGCCGTAACGCTCCGCAGCGAAAATGCCGGCAAATGCTGGTTGTCGCCGCTCCAAAAGTGCACGCGATAGCATCCGCTTCGCCAGCGTATGGGCGCAATATCGGCTGGCAGCACGCTTTGGTAAATCCGCAGACGCCAATGCAGTTGCCAGTCGTCACCGGTGCCAGCAGCGGCAAGGTGCAGCGTGCCAATCAGATAGCCATGATCAAAAACCCTATACCAGCCCCCAAAGCCGGCGCCCGTTACGCTCGGGCCGCCGGGCGTCTGGCGCCAGTTCATCGCCAGGTGGTGGCGGGGCGTACTGGGTGGGTTGCGAGGGCCGGGCACGCCGGCAACCACGCCAATGGTGTCTACATGCAGAGCACCGGCGGGTACGCGAGCCACAAATATCTTTAAATGGTCCGCCATGCGGAGCGATAACTTATGCTGCGGCGATACCTGATCAACGATGCGGGCAATGTCGGCCGGCCCGGCGATTCTGATGCCATCAATCGAAAGAATCACTTCTCCCGGTTCAAGACCTGCGGCTTTGAGCGGGGCCGACAGATTCTGCGAAATAATTAACGCGCCGTCGGCCGATGGCGAGCGAACCGCCGAAAGCACCTGTTGATAACGCGCTTCGAGTTGCTGCAATGATGCCGCAGATGCCGGGTTTGCGGCCGCCGCGGCAGTGCCGGCTCTTAAAGCCATCGCCAGCGCCAGGCCTACCGCGCTGCTCGCTAATATTCTGTATGCAGCTAACGCCAGCAGCAGAAATCGGTTTCCGGCCATTATTGCACGGCTTCGGTCAGTGGTTTTTCAAACTGAATGAGCAGATCGCTGCGCGTGGAGTCCCAGCGGGTGCCTACAATGTCGTATTCGAGCACCACGGCCATATGAACCATGGCTCGATGCCGATTGAGCGTTTCAAAGCGCGAGAACTCGTAGCCATGGCCGGCGGCCCATTCATGCTGCGATTCCATAAGCTGACGGCCGATGCTCTTTCGACGAAAATCGGAATGTACGCCGATCAACCAGGTGTAAAACACATGAGGCTTAAGTTCAAAGCCGATGCAGAAGCCAATAGCGCGGTTGTCGAGTGCGGCAAGCATGACCAGCACGTTATACCGCCCCTGAAAACGCCGCCGAAAGTAAGCCTCATTTTCCTGCGGGCGAAATATCTGGTTGTACAATTCTATAATCGTCGGAAGCTGCTGCTCCGTGACGATGGTAATGTCGGCTTGGGCCATAGCGAGTCATTCCGCATTGCGTACCGCCGGGCAGCGCCAAACTCCAATTGAGCCTGGTCCTGTGCTTCCGCCGACGGATTTACCTATATGATAACGCAACGACACAGGCCTACAAAACGGCGCTTTTTATGCAGCCGGTTTCTGGCAGTCACGCCAAGAACGCACCCAACTGTTGCAAAGCGCGAAAGGCGAAACTGGTTTATGACCGAAGCGGGCTCAAAGCCTGTGATTCATCCAAGAAGCCTGTCCGAGTAATCGCTGTGGCGTACGCCTTTACAATCCGAGGTTCAGCAGGTTGCCCCGGATATCAAAAGCCTCGAGCAGCACGGCGTCGCCTGCCAGGGCGGCGTCCGGATAGATGTTGAACCGTTTGCCAGAGCGATCTTCAAGCGCCACAAGCTGCTTGCGTTTGCGGTTGAGTATAAATGTCGCCACGGTCGGGTAGACACGCACGTCTATGCGGCTTACATCGGCACGTGAAGCCCCGGCTGCGAGCCGGCGCATGACATCGAGGGTGACGCTTTCAGGCGTTTTAATCAGCGCCGCGCCGTGGCAATGCGGGCAGTCCTGATAAATGCTTCGCTTGAGGCTGGGCTTAACCCGCTGGCGGGTCAGTTCCACCATGCAGAACTGGCTCATGCGCAGCACCTTGGCGCGGGCGCGGTCGAGCTTCATTTCTTCCCGCAGCAGCCGCTCAATTTCGCGCTTGTGGCGGTCTTCGCGCATGTCTATAAAGTCTATAACCACCACGCCGCCAAGATCGCGAAGCCGCAATTGCCGGCAGATTTCCTTGATGGCGTCTTTGTTGATGTTGTATGCCGTAAGCTCCGCATCGCGGAACTCGCGGTAACGCCCGGAGTTTACGTCAATGGCGACCAGCGCCTCGGCGGAATCTATCACGAGCGAGCCGCCGTTGGGCATTTCCACCCGGCGGCTGTTGATTTTTTCAATCTGGCGTTCCACGTTAAACCGCTGAAACAGCGGCAGCGTCTCGGTGTATTGGTCAACCAATTCGGCGGCCGCGGGGTTCACAATCGAAAGAAAATCGCGCACGCGTGCGGCCACCTGCGGATCGTCCACGATAATGCGGTCAAAATCTTCAATGGGCAGGTCGCGAATGGTGCGGATAACCAGGTCGCTTTCCTGATACAGCTCGGTGGGGGCGGCCTGCGTGGTGATGCGCTGGCCGATCTGCCGCCACATGCGCACCAGGTACATGAGGTCCTGTTGCAGTTCTTTTTTGGTGCGGTCTATACCGGCGGTGCGAATGATAAAGCCCAGGTTTTTGGGTGGGTCCAGCTCTTGAAGTATTTTGCGCAAGGCCCGGCGCTGGGTCTCATCTTCTATTTTACGCGATACGCCAAGCTGGCTCATGCCCGGCATCATCACAAGGTAGCGGCCGGGGAGGCTGATGTAGCTGGTAAGCGTCGGGCCTTTGGTGCCGATGCCTTCTTTGGTCACCTGCACAATAATTTCCTGGCCGCGGCGCAGGCACTGCTGAATGGGCGGTCGGCTGTGACGCGGAGTTTTGCGGCCGACCTTTTCCATCGGCAGAATGTGGTCGGGGCCGGCCTCCATATCAAATTCTTCGATGGCGTCTTCGGAAAACTCCAGGTCGCCTTCACCATAAATGCCGCCCGGCGCCGCTGATTCAATATCGGTGTCGTCGCCGTCGGGAGGTCCGTCGGCTGCGCCGCGCGGGCCACGCTTCGGGCCGACGCTTCGCCGTGCGCCCGAAAAGTATTGCGGATGCAGGTCGCTTATATGCAAAAACCCGTTTTTGCCGATGCCAAAATCAATAAATGCCGCCTGAATTGCAGGCTCCACATTGGTAACGCGGCCTTTGTAGATATTGCCTACGTGCAATTCGGTGCTGGCGCGCTCCATGTACAGCTCGTCGAGAACACCCTGTTGCAAAACGGCAATGCGCACTTCGTCCTCATCGGCGACGTTAATGAGCAGTTGCCGTGGTGGACTGCTGCGGCGAACCGGCGGAGCCGGCGCGGCTGCCTGCACGACTTCGCTGCCGGCTTGGGCCATTGCCAAAATAGCTTCGGGCAGCGCTGACGCGGCCTGTGGGGCGGTATCGGTCGCTTCGTTCTTTGCTGCGCCGGTTAAAAGCCACTCGCCGGTCGTGTTGGCCGGTGGTGTGGTTGGCTTGTTGGCATACCCCGGCGCTTCCACGTGGTGTCGGCCATGCGGATGGGGATGGCCATGGGCAGAATGAGGTGCTCCGGGTGTCGAAGCCGGCGGAGTGGGTTCGCCGGCGACCGGCGGTGTCCCGCTGGGTCTGAATTGTTGTCGGGTGCGGGTTGTGCCGCCAAAGCTGCGCCGCCCCAGATGGCGAATGGCTCCAGGGCCGGCTCGGGCCACAAGATGCCGCGCGCCCAGCCGCATGGCGGGCGTCGTATTTGGCGGCAGTGCCACAACATCGGCCAGAGGCGATTCCAGGGGTGGACGTCGCGGGCTGCTGGTGCGGGGCCTCGGTTCCAAAGATCGCTGCGGTGCCGGTTTGGAAGTGTCTTCGCCAGCGACCTCTGCGGTTGGCTGAAGGGGCGGCTCGATGGCGGATGATGGCGCAGGCGACTGCAAGCCGGGTTCATCAGATCGCGATTCGCCAACGACGTCGGTCGAATCCGCTGTTTCCGCTGCGACGGATGCAGCATTATCTATTGGTGCGTCAACCTCTGGTGCAGGCTCCTGCGACAGTTCGGGCGCGGCGGCGGCCGGAACGCGTTTGCTTCGGCCGCGACCGCGATGGCCGCGACCACCGCGTCGGCGTCGGCGCCGCGTTTTGCCGGTGGACGTGCCATCGGCCGGAGCGTCGTCGGATGGCCCCGCGCCGCTCGCCGCCGAATCGGCTGCGGATGTTAACTCTGCGCTACTTGAGTCAGTCGGCATAGACTGCTCAAACGCTTCCGATGGTTCTAAACTGATGGTAAACCCTCAACATTATGCGTGTTGTATTGTGTGTGGGCGAAACCCAAAAAATTACAGCTTCGCCATCCATAGGCGAACGCCGCACTACGGATAAATCTCCTTAAGTATACGTGTTTTGCTGACATAAGTCACGCCAGCCGCGGCCGATTATTGCGGCGGGTCTGCCGATAAATCGGACTTCAGGCCATACAGGGCCATCTCGCAATGGCACGCCATGAGTTGCAGGCCGGTTACCATCGGCAGGCCGGCGGCTAAGCGTGAGCCTCCATCACGGGTGCGGGCTGCGAATAACTGCAATTCGTACGCCGCAAGGAACATGGGTAGACCGCGGTTGCCGTGCTCATTGCCTGCGCTTGCCGCCAGCGGCGCAGCGGCTATAATACCCTCGTCCTGTTTTGCGACGGTCAGGGCGCGAATGCCGCAGACGTTACTGCGGCTAGGAGCCTGTCCGAGTAATGGCCGGGATTGCGATGGGTCTGAAATGCCCCGTATGCGCGGCGGAGGATCGAGCCGACTCTAAAAGAAGAGTCTGCGAGATCCGACAACAAAGCAGACGGGGCATTTCAGACCCACCCCGCAGGGCGGCATGCTTTTTTGGCCCCCCTCTGCGGCGCGGCTCCTCGGATGCCATCTGCATCAGGTACGCTATTGTTACCGCTACTTGAGGCGTGCCAAAAATCATGCCGTCGCAACCCGGCGATTACTTGGACAGGCTCCCAGCGTGGGTGAATCTCTTGCGAGGCCTTCATGAGGCTTGGCATGTGGAGAAGCAATGGCAACGCAAACAGACGATCCGGTGCGTACAGAGACAGCGAAAAAAGCAGATGCCCGCTCGCAAACGGCGGTCACGCCCATAACGGCTGCGACAGCCGCCACAGCAGCGCAGGCGCAGGGGGGCGATCAAGCAGGCCCTGCCGGCGCAGCGGAGCGATCCGACTCGCATAGTTGGCTCAATAGCGCTATTGCAGTTCTGGCGATTGCGGCGATCGCGGCTTTTTTGGTGCTGCATTTTGCATTTCGTGCCGGGCCGCTGGTATCAAATCTGCCCTTGTGGATTGCGCTTCTACTAGGCGGCGCACCATTGGTTTGGGGCCTGCTAAAAGCGTTGTTTCGTGGAAAATTCGGCTCAGACCTTCTTGCGGGCATTTCCATTGTTACTGCGGCACTGTTGGGGCAATACCTTGCCGGTACGCTGGTGGTGTTGATGCTCTCCGGCGGCGAGGCGCTGGAGGCGTACGCGGTTCGCAGCGCCTCGTCGGTTCTGCGTGCGCTGGCCCAGCGCATGCCGGCGGCTGCGCACAAAAAGCTCGGCACCGCGGTTGTGGATGTGCCCGTCCCGGAGATCATCCCCGGCGACACGTTGCTTATTTATGCGCACGATATATGCCCGGCGGACGGCGTGGTGCTCGAAGGCCACGGCGGCATGGACGAATCGTACCTTACCGGCGAGCCTTATCAGATTGCCAAAGCGCCCGGCGCCGAAGTGCTTTCAGGCGCTGTGAATGGCGAATCGGTTTTGACCATAACCGTCACCCGGCCGCCGCAAGATTCTCGTTATGCCCGCATTATGCGGGTAATGCAGGAATCGCAGCAGCAGCGTCCGCGTCTGCGGCGGCTGGGCGATACACTCGGTGCTTTGTATACGCCGGTGGCGGTGCTGATAGCGCTGGCGGCGGGTATTGCAGCGCACGATCCGGTGCGATTTTTGGCCGTGTTGGTTGTTGCTACGCCCTGCCCGCTGCTGATTGCCATTCCCGTGGCGATTATCGGTGCGATTTCGCTTGCGGCGCGGCGCAGCATTATTGTCAAAGACCCGGCTGTGCTGGAGCAACTGCCGACATGTCGAACGTTCTTTTTTGATAAAACCGGCACGCTCACCTATGGCGAGCCGCGCCTCACGGGCGTGGTTGCCGCGGAAGGCATTTCGCCCGCCGACGTGCTGCGCTATGCCGCGAGTGTGGAGCAGTACTCTAAGCATCCGCTGGCGCGGGCCATATTGGCTGCGTGGGGCGCTGGCAGCAGCGAACTTCTGCCGGTGGATGATGTGCGCGAGCCGCCCGGGCATGGGTTGCTGGGAACCGTTGCCGGCCGTCGGGTTGAAATTACCGGCCGCAAAAAGGTGTCGGCGGCGATTGCCGCCACGCTGCCGCCAACGGCGGCCGGCCTGGAATGCGTGGTTCTGCTCGATGGCGACTATGCTGCGGTCATACAGTTTAAGGATGAGCCTCGTGCTGAAGTTACCAGGTTTATGCAGCATCTCGGCCCCAAACACAATATTAGCCGGATGATTCTGCTTACCGGCGATCGCGCAGCCGAAGCGCACGATGTAGCCAAGCGCGTGGGCATTGATATTGTTTACGCCGAAAAAACACCGGAAGAAAAGCTGGCCATCGTCAAAACCGAAACGGCGCTGGGCCGCACCGCATACCTGGGCGACGGCATTAACGACGCGCCGGCGCTGTTGGCAGCTACCGTGGGGATCGCGTTCGGCAAAACGTCGGACGTTACCGCGGAAGCAGCCGCGGCGGTGATACTCGATTCTTCCATGCACCGTGTGGATGAGTTTCTGCATATAGCGCAGCGACTGCGGCGCATTGCGCTGCAATCGGCGGTAGGAGGCATCATTTTATCGCTGGGCGCGGTGGCCTTTGCGGCAGCCGGATATTTACCGCCGGTGGCCGGAGCAATCATTCAAGAGGCCATTGACGTGGTCGTGGTGCTTAACGCTCTTCGCGCCAGCCTGGCCCCGCGGCAAATGACCGATATGCACAGTTAACGCCTGAAACGCTACATTAAAAGCCCGTGGGTCTCAATGAGCGGCTCCCTGCCGCATCGGAAAGTTTACATTCATGCCTCAACCGGCGAGCCGTTGCAACGCCAGATGACTTGCCTGAGGTTCGAGGCGCGGCACTGCGGTTTTGCCGCCGCGTCGCCGGTGTGGTCACGCCAACGGGCGGGCGATGGTTTGCGGCCGCAGGTAGTCGTAAAACGTTTCGGGGCTGTTAACGCCGCCGCCCATACCGCTGAGATTGACGCCGCCATATGGCAGGCCGTAGGCAAATACGTTGTGCGCGTTAATCCAGGAGTTGCCGGCGACGAGTGCTTCGGCCACGCGCTGTGCCCGGGCCAAATCAGCCGACCAAACTGAATTCGCCAAGCCGTAGCGTGAGGCGTTGACGAGTTGCAGGGCCTGGGCTTCATCCTTAAATCGCATTAAATAGGCCACGGGGCCAAAAATTTCTTCCTTCGCGCAGATGTTTTCAGGTGGGCCTTGAAGTAAGGCGGGTTTGACAAAAAAGCCGGGCAGGCTTGGCTCAGAGCCACCTTCGAGCACGGCGGTTGCTCCCTGGCTGCGGCCTTTGTCGAGGTAACCGAGCACACGCTGCTTTTGCTTTGCCGAAACGACCGGACCCATCTGGGTGTGCGTATCGAGGGCGTGTCCGAGTTTGAGCGACTGCATTTCGTGCTTGGCTTGGGCGGCAAACTGATCGAATATTTTTTCGTGCACCAGCCAGCGGGTGGCGGTGCAACATACCTGGCCGCTGTTAAGAGTAACGGCTGCGGCAAGTTGTTTAGCGGTAGCGGCAATATCTACATCGTCAAAAATGACCGCGGCGCCTTTGCCGCCGAGTTCGAGCTTGCATGGAATGAGGTTGCGCCCGGCGGCCTCAGCCACCAGCCGGCCCACTTCGGGCGAGCCGGTAAAAGCAATGCGGGCCAAGCCGGGATGTTTGGATAGAGCTGCGCCCGTTGTATGGCCAAAGCCGGTGATGATATTGACGATACCGGCCGGTATGCCGACCTGTTGGCACAGTTCTGCAAAGTACAGGCTTGTGAGCGGGGTATCTTCGGCCGGCTTGAGCACCACCGCGTTGCCGGCGGCAAGAGCGGGCGCAAGATTCCAACCCAGCAGCAGAAATGGGAAGTTCCACGGCAGTACAAAACCGCAAACGCCGTAGGGCTTGCGCAAGGTATGAGCTTCGATGCCTTGGAGGGCCAGCGGCTCGCGCCGCCGGGCATGAACCGACAAATCGGCAAAGTAGCGGAATGCCTTGGCGGTAAATGGAATGTCAAAACCGACGGCCTGTGCCAGCGGTTTGCCAACATCCAGCGATTCGAGCTGGGCGAGCGCAGGGGTGTGTTTGTCTATAAGGTCGGCAAGCCGATGCAGTATAACGGCGCGGTCGTTGGCGGGCATGGTCGCCCATGGGCTGTGGGCAAAGTCGTGCGCGGCTGCGCCAATGGTGGCGTCTACATCTTGTGCGTCGGCGGCGGCAACTGTCGCCAATACCTCACCGGTGCCGGGGTCGCGGGTTTCAAAGGCGCCCCCAGCCGCGGCGGTAACATGCTTGCCGCCGACAAAAAACTTCAGCGGTTGATTGGACAAAAACTTTTTGACTTCCGGTAGCATCGTAACGCTCATGTATTTTCTCCTGCGCAAAATCTCGGTTGCATGAATAAACGAAGCCGCTTGTAGCGTATACAGATTGCTTCGGCAGTGCAAATGCGGGGCAAAGCGGCGCCAAACGGCAATGCTTTGCCAAGGTTCAGGTGGGACGGGGCGTGGCAATTTTTCCGGGCAGTCAGCCGGCTGCGCCGGTAACGCAGACATCTTGTCTGCATCGGCCCGAGTGTA
>JBMFVX010000111.1:0-9725 GCA_049965775.1 Phycisphaerae bacterium | reverse complement strand
TACATATACCCCAAGGCCCTTGTCGGAAAGGTATTGGCTTATTTGCCGGGCGATGCTGCGAATGGCCGACGCATGAAACATGCGTGGCTTGGGCTGCGAGAGATTTTTAAGCGCCATACGTTCGCGGCTGACACCGGCCCGGTACGTACGCTGACCATTGGCGGCCGTGACGCACGCGGTAACGTAACCATCGCCACCGAGGCCCACGACCACAGGATGATCTAATATATTGCCGAGCGGCGGCTGGCCCGCGACAGTTTTGGCGTACTCAACAACGATGGCGCTGACCGGGTAAGCCGGGCCATCACTTATGGCGGGCGCCTGAACTTTTGCCGACACAGGCTTCGCCGGCATAACCTGCGTCGCCGCAGAGCCAGCGGGAACCAATAGGCCACCGGCTACCCAAGCGGCTATCAGCGCCGCACTCAGGCAGGAATACGCCCGTAATTGCCGACGCGGCAACTTGCTGCTGACGGCACCCGTTGATCGGAATGTTTTCAAGTTAATCGCTCCTTCGATATCTGCGCGCGGTAAGCGGGCCTTATATTTCGGATACACTTCACGAAATTATCGGCCACACCTCCATGCTGCGCTCAAGATTTCGGCCATTTGGAACTCTTTCTTGGTAATGGCGTAGGATATTGCCAATAGCACAGCAATGCAACAAGGCCTTAGCCAGAAAAAATACAGTTAAGCTCATTTTAGGTTATCCCAAAATGATATTCGCTTATAAACCGTATTTATTCGTAACACGGTATGTTATGACGACTGGCATTGCAAGCGCGGAAGTGTGAGCATTGTTTCCGGTGAGGACCGCCCTCCACGGCTATTTCGACGCCACGTTAAAACATACGAGGCAAAGCCTTAGTCACAGGTGTATAATTATGCTGCGTCGGCAGTTCACCACCGGCATCTATTGCCCGGAGGCTCAGCTGCGGCAAGCAGTGAAAGCCCAAAACTGAAAGGGATTTTGTGGCTAAGGCTTTCCTGCGGGAATGGCAAAGGCGCCCGTGCACCGCCCCAGAAAAGAATACAGAACAGTGGGTTTACTTCATGCGCTATCGCGATCAAAACTGGCCTCAACTCAAACCACTCCGGAAAGCCGGCAAACTGCGTCGCCGCATTTCGGTATTGCCCACGCTTTGCACGCTCGGCAATTTACTGTGCGGGTTTGCCGCCATTACCTATATCGCCCAGAGCCAGCCGATTAAGTCGCCCCTGGGCAACCAGTTTGCCATCGCGGGGTACCTGGTTTTCGCCGCGATGGTGTTTGATATGCTCGACGGCAGCATGGCCCGGCTCACCAAGGCCACCAGCGATTTCGGCGCTGAACTCGACTCGCTCGCGGATATGGTGAGCTTCGGGGTAGCACCGGCATTTTTGGCGGTTACCGTTATTCATGCGTTGCTCGCTGCCCGGAGTTCGCAAGGCATTGAACCGTTAGGCCCGCTGGCCGACAACCTCCTTGCCCGCACCCTCTGGATACTGGGAGCCATTTACGTGGCCTGTACCGCCCTGCGTCTGGCGCGCTTTAACGCCCACAACCGCCACGCACTTGATGCCCATATGGTGTTTAGAGGCTTGCCCTCGCCGGGCGCGGCGGGTGTAACGGCGGCCAGCGTCATTTTTTACGAAACCATTCAGCAAAGCGCCCCGCACCTGCTGCCCTTTAACCTTTCACCCGGCTTTGTTCAGGCTACAACCACAGCCTTTCCATACGCCATGGCGGCCGTGCTGGCCGCGGCGGCACTGCTGATGGTAAGCCGCATCAGCTATGGCCATGTCATCAATCAATACCTGCGCGGACGGCGACCCTTTTCCTATGTTGTGCAGGTGGTGGTGCTGCTGCTGCTGGCCCTGTGGCAGCCGCAGTTGACGGCTTTGCTGGCCATTTATTTTTATGCGTTCATGCCGCCGCTGCGAGCGGCATGGCGGCGCTTTGTCCGCGGCCAGCCCGCCAACCCACAAACCATCACACCCGCGCCGGCTGAGCCGCGCGAGAGCATCATCAACTCATGACGCGGTCATCATGCAAGGCGGCATGAATACAGCGCGGCACCGCGCACCTGCTTCTCGACGCCGTTGCCCGGTGGTGTCGCCTGACTGCGATAACTCTTGCGTTAAAACCGCTCGATTTGTTCTATCAAAATCTCTCTGTTACGGGCCGTCCGCTCGGCATAGCGATTGTCGCGGCTCCCGGCAGCCTTCACACCCGAACGATATCCAAAGGCTTAAACCCCTGCCCCAAAATTTTAGAGCTGTCGGCTCCCAGCCATTTGTCCAGGATTCCGGCGTAAACGCTGCGAAAGTCAGTTGAGAATCGCAGGTCTCCCATCTGCAGATGCTGCTGAGCCAACGAAGGCTGCGTACCGATCAGGCCGGCCTTAATGCCGCCGCCAAACATAAACATGGGCGCTGCCGTGCCATGATCGGTCCCAAGACTGGCGTTCTCCGCCACACGCCGACCAAACTCTGAAAATGTAACGACCATGGTTTTCTCAAGCAGCCCCTGCGCCTTTAAGTCGTGAATAAAGGCGGTCAAACCATCGGAGACATCCGCCATCAGCGTGTCGTGCGTTCTTTGTTGCTGGGCATGCGTGTCAAAACCGCCCATCGAAACGTAATAGACGCGCGTAGGCAGTCCGGTCGCTATCATCCTGGCCACCAAACTCAGGGATCGCGCCAGTGGTGTGACCGGATAGCTGACTTCGTTGCGGGCGTGCGTCGCGGCATGGCGAATATCGCGGCCTGAAACCTCCGCATCCAGCGCAGTGCGCTGCAGAAAGTCCAATTCCGGATTGGCGCAATGAGGACACGGGACATTCTGCGGCCCTATGGCGTTGACGCTTCGGTATGCCGCACGCAGTTGCTCGTGGCGCCGGTCATGCCCAGCGCCGGGCAACCACTGAAATTGCTCCGGATTTTGAAACGCCACCGGCTGAAACTTCTGCCCGGCCAGCGCCACGGGCGACAGCGGCCCGATGCTTATGCCCGCCTGTGGCGCGATGGGCGCTGCTCCGCTGCATTGTGCGTCAAAGTAGCGCCCGAGCCACCCGTGACTGGCAACGCGGTTCGGCTCGGCGGTCTGCCAGATCGCCATGGATCGAAAATGCGAACGGTTGGGGTTGGGGTACCCTACGCCGAGAATAACACCCATTTCGCCGGCGTCGTACAGGGACTTCATACCCTTCATCGCTGGATGCAGAGCCAGCGAATTGGCCAACGGCAACAGGTTGGCTGTAATGGCCAGGCGCGGTCTCGCCCGGCGGTAATCGTCGTTATCCACGGGAATTACCGTGGACAGGCCATCGTTGCCTCCTCCAAGTTGTACGACCACGAGCACGCGCTCATCACCGCGCCCGGCTGCCCCCTGGGTCAGGGGTTGGTCCGCAGGGTTATTGAGCGCCAGGGCCGTGCGCTGCAGAAAGGCCGGCATCGTTGCGGCCGCCGAGAGCACTGTCAAACCGCGTGCTACAAAGACCCGTCTGGTATGCATTGAGTCCATAAAATTACCTCACAAATCTCGCAGTCAAACGCCGCACCGAACATAAGCGACCTTTTAAGGTTTCAGCACAACTGGTGTTCCGGCATCGCCATAATCAGCTCCACAAGGTCCACAAGCCGCCAGTGCAGGGAGGAATCCGCTGGATTCAGCGGACGGCTGTCGGGCACATCGGAGCCATTGAGCACGCAAATCAGAGCGCTGCGCTTGGCAGGCTCGATGTCGTCCTGCAAAAGCAGCCGTATAAAATAATCAACAGCCGCATCGGTCGTCGCGATGCCGGCCCGGGCTAAATGCAACTCCGGCGAGAACCCGCTGTCTGCCTGCGCTGCCTTGCCCTGTCGCGGGTATTGCGGATGGCCCGTCACGAGCTGTCCCGGCATGTTATAGCGGGCAAAGAGCGTGCTGGTGTTGACCCAAGCCCTGCCCTGCGGCCAGCCGCCTACATTAGGCGCTTCAAAAAGTTCCTGGCCCATAAGCTTCAAACTGTACAAGAGGCCCGAAGGAACCGGCGCAGCAACGTTAAGGCGACGTAAACTTCCAACCACAAGTTCAACCGGCGTTTTAATTTTTCGCCGCATGACCGAATTGGAGTAGAACCAGCGGCTGGAAAACAACTGCTCAAGAACCGGAGCGATTTTCCAGTCGGATTGCCGCAGCCGCTCGGCCAGAGCGCTGACCACTTCAGCCGGGGGATCATCGGACGCAAAATAGGCGGCAAGCTTAAAGGCAAAATGTCTGGCGGTGGCGGGCTGCTCAAAAATAATACGGACTATATCATCGCCGTTAAAATGCCCTGATTGCCCCAAAAAAGTTTTACGTCCGTCGTCGTGCTGCAACGGTCTAAATACGAAACGATCGCCGATGAACGTCCAGCCGGTCCACGCCCGGGCGGATTGCCGCACGTCCTCCTCGGTGTAATTGCCAATGCCCATGGTAAAAAGTTCCATAAGCTCGCGGGCGTAGTTTTCATTGGCATGACCGCGCCGGTTCTGATTGTTGTTGAGATACCGCAGCATGGCCGGGTCTTTGCTCACATGCAGAGTAAGCTCTTTGGCGCTTCCGGTGGCAAACTGCCGAAACAGTTGGTTCTGCAAGTACATGTGGTATGCGTTATGAACAGAGGAGAAGGCGCTGACAAACAAGCCATGCCAGAAAAGCGTCATTTTTTCTTCCAGCGGACGCTTCGTTTGCACCATGCGGCTGATCCACCAGCAACGCATCTCACTCATTTTGGCGAATCCGGCCTGCAAAACAAGCTGGATATATTTACGGCGCTGGGCTCGCGGCAACGACCGCAGATAGCGCCGCGCCTCGGCAAAGCTCGAAAATGCCGGGTGCGACAGGGCCCCAAAACTCAGCGGGTGCAGTTCATCGGGCAGTGTCTGATAATAAACCACGCGCCGAACCGCCTGTTGCGGGCCTAAGCGCACCAATTCGTCAACTTCCGCGGAAGTGCCGCCAAAGCCGGCCCTGTTAAGCAGGTGGCTGGCCGTGCGCCAGTTCCAATTGAAGGACTTGTCGTTTTCTATTGAAACCAACAGGTCAGGGGCCGGCATACCAGTCGAAGTAGACATGGCAAACGCTCCTCATAGTGCGCAGGTAACCCAGCCGATGCATCAAAACATCGGCATATAACAGGGGCACCGCCGGAGGCACCTCATGCCAATCACCGCAATCGAACCGCAACGGGCGTGTAAGGCTGCCTTAGTAGAAACAACGAGCATAAACGGCGCCGGTTGCAGCCCCGCTCCAATAATGAGTGATTTTTTAACGGAGCCGCAACTCGGCACGGACCTGGGCGTGAGGCTCAATGTATGAAATCGCACACGCTCTTGCCGCGCTCGCTGCATCGCCCCATCCTGGCGGGCCTATTGGCTCTCGTGGGCTTGGCCGCAACATCCGTGCCCGCTTTGGCTGATTTTCCGGTTGGGCCAAGTCCCAAAACCGTCGTCAATGCGGCAATCCCGGTGCCCATGTGGAAGCTTGGCGCTCCAGCGCCGGAATTGCATGTCATCACGCTGGACGCAAAGCATGTCAAACTCGCCGACTACAAAGGCAAACTGGTGGTACTTGAGTTTGGCAGCATGACCGAACCGGCGTTCAGGCTCGCGGCGCCAAGCGTCAACTGGCTCGCCCGCAAATGGGCCGGCCAGGTGCAATTTATCGTGGTATATCAGCAGGAATCGCACCCAGCGGGCGGTTCAGATGCCCTGGCTATAAACACGGCCGCCGGTTATGCGGTGCCAAAGCAGCAAAGCATGCGTCAACGCATTGCCGACGCGCAGCTCGCCGCCCATAAACTGCCGCTCAAGCTCACCCTGCTGACAATTGATGATTGGCGCAATCAGACCGCCCTGGCCTACGGTTCACTTGCAAACATGACCTTTCTGATAGATGCCAGGGGGCGTTTGATTGCGGCCTGGCCTTGGCTCACTCCTTGGCAGCTCAACAGCGCCGTAACCGCCACACTGGCCGGTAAGCCGGTACCCGCGGCGGCGACGGGACCGCAGTTCAGCCGCAGCACCGCCCCTCCGCTCGCGTTGGATTACATGAGCATCCCTCCCGGGTCCCCGCAGACGCTCGCGGCTGCGTTGGACCGCGCACAAGTGACCCCATCGCAACTCAAGCAAGTGCTGCCTGCCGTCATGAACTTTTCTACGGCGCTGCTTAAAACGCGGCAGCAACTTCTGCGGCGGCGCCAAAGCCGCGGAGAACCTGGCCCAAGCGACCGCAATGATTTGCACAGCAGCCCGAAGCAATTACGCCAGGCAGCCCTCGAACTGACCGCATCGCTGCATCGCCACCTGACTCCCCGGCAATACAATACAGTTTTGGCGGCCATCAATCGCGGCCGATTGCGCCGCATATTTGAGCCTGATTCAAGCAATTAGCAGTCTGCCCGGGCGGCAGACGCGCAAATGCACGGTATCAGCCATGCGGCAGGCATGATCGTGCGGGGTATTTTTGCAGCGAACAGACCTTGGTTTTGACGGGCTTTTGACGAGCATAGATTTCGCGTTGGCGCACCCCACGACCAGGCTCTTGTCGTCTCATGGAACCTTAGGCTTGACCTGATATCTCAAAACTCTTTCTTGTGAACGCCTTGGAGCATAGTTCCGTCGGCTGCGACGCAAACAATTGCCTACTTTAACCGAAATTGCGCATGCACAACCGCCATGATGGTTTTGCGGTACGAAGTTGTATCGTCGTTGCCTTGGCTTGATACGCTGGTGGAGTAGACGGGGTTTATCTGCAGCACCCCCATGCGGGCATACACGATTTTGCCGAGTTTGGCGCGGCTGTTGGCGGCGATTTGTGCCGCCCGCGTGCGGGCATCTTGCGTGGCGGCCGCAAGCATGGAGATTTTGAGGTCCGCCAGTTTGGTGTAAATATACTGCGGCGGCGCTGCTGATACCTGTATGCCCTGCTGAATCAAGTCGGTCACGCGACGACCGACGCGGGCAACATGCCGCACGTCATGGCTGGTAACGGTAATATCCTGCGAGAGGCTGTAACTCGATACCACGTCGGTTTTGTGCCCTTTGGCATCGCGGTGGTAGTGTTTGTTGATGGCAATGGCATCCAACTTCAGCTTGGCGGCCGGTATGCCGCCCTTAATCAAAAATGCCTTTGTGGCGGTCATGGCCGCGGAAAGCTGATTGTAAGCGGTATTAAGCTGCGGCGATTGCGCGGCCACCGTCGCCTGCCAGATGATCAAATTGGAGACGATTTGCCTTTCGGCTGAGCCGGTGACGTCAATGGTGTTTACCGCGCGATGCACGTGCGTATAAGCGAGCACCGCAATAACGACACAAATAATATTAGCCAAGGCGAACATGATGCCCGCCTTAAACGTAACCACCACGCGGGCCGGCAGCGCCAAGCCCGCCGGCGCCGCTGCGACTGCTCGTTGTGGGTCTTCCATGACCGGTCTCCTGTAAAAGCATGCAACCCATCCGGCGGCATCGCCCGCATACAGGCGATTGCCGGCTGAAAGGTGTTAACGCCGCCGTCGAACAGCTATTGCAATGTTGCGTCAGTCATTTCGGCTGGGCCGGACGCATCGGACGCATCGGCCGCATGGGCCGTATGGGCCGCAGCATCGCCTGCGATTGCCGATACTGTATCGGCGGCGTTGCCAACCGCTGACTGATCTGCCGACGGTGCTACCGGCGTCTCGCCGGGCGGCGCCAGTGACAGCATTAGCGGGCCTAATGCTTCGGGCTGTTCTACCCGCAATTGCTTCAGGCGAATCAATTCCAACATGGCCAGAAAAAGACCGATCATTTCACCGCGATTTTTGCGTCCGGCAAACATGTCCTGCAGCGTTACCGGACCTTCACGCGAGAGCCGATCCAAAATATCCGCCTGATGCAGGCTGATGGGTGTATCATCGAGCGTTACCTCGTGGCCAAAGGCCGAGTGTCCTACACTGGCCATGATCGCATTAAACGAATCTATCAGCAGGAATAAATTCAGATCATCCAGGTCGAGCGGAGCCTTGCCCGCCACGCGCCGCACCGCCCGCGGGAAGCGCTGCTGCTCCGCACTGCTGCGACGCCGCAAGTCTTCGGCGGCATCCTTATATTGCTTGTATGCCAACAACTGCTGCACAAGCTGCTGCCGCGGATCGGCGAGGTCTTCCACCGAGCCGGCAATTTCCCCCGGTTCTGCCGGCGGCCGCGGAGCGAGCATGCGGCTCTTGATTTCCAGAAGTGTAGCGGCCATCACCAAAAAGTCGCCGGCGATGTTGATGTCTATCCGCCGAATCAGTTCCACATGGGCCAGATATTGCTGCGTGATGCGGGCAATGGGGATATCATGAATATCCACTTCCTCTTTTTTAATAAGGTACAGCAGCAGTTCCAGCGGGCCGTTGTAGTTGTCTAACTCCACGCGATAATCGCCACGCGAAGCCGATGCCGCGGCATCGGGCGCAGTTGCCGTCGCCGGGCCTGAATCAATAGGATGTTGTTGCGTTTCGTCGCTCATGGTTGGAGCATAACCAAACAAGGCCGCGTCCGCCACAGCAGACCGCCCGCGCCGGAAAGCCCGCAGCCAGACGGCAAAAAATGACTGCGGCGGTCAACATGAAGGGACTTTGCAGCCCGGTATGGTTCGCACCAAATCGCGTAATTATTAACCGCGTAAGTCATTAGAAAACCATGCTTTACAGCAGGACTTGCCACCGGCCATGGGGCTTCTGTTATACTGTAAGCGTATAGACAGGCTGTGGCCGCTGTACGCAGTGCGGGGATGCTCCCGCTGCAGAGTTTGGCCACTTAAGTTTGGCCCGCTGGCCCATGAGCCAGTTTGGCTGTTAAAGGAGTTGACGCATTATGACCCAGTTCCAGAACTATGATGATTCGCTCATGCCGATGAATCAGGATGTTGCGGTTGCACAGCAGCGATTTATTACGAAGGTGTTTGGCTGGATGGCGATTGGTTTGGGCATCACCGCGGTGGTGGCGCTGGCCATTGCCAGCTCGCATAGCGCCATGCAGTACATTGCCGCCAACCGCGGCATCTGGATCGGCCTTATGATTGCACAGTTTGTTGTGGTGCTGGGGCTGGCAGCAGGCATCAACCGCATTTCCGCAGGGACGGCAACGCTGATGTTTCTATTTTACAGCGCCCTGACGGGAGCAACCTTCTCGGTGCTGTTTATGGTATTTACCCGGCAATCGCTTTTCACCACGTTTATAACGGCGGCGGCAATGTTCGGCGCGATGGCCCTGTTTGGTCACATCACCAAGCGCGACTTAACCTCGATGGGGCACTTTGCCATGATGGCGCTTATCGGTCTCGTTATTGCCATGGTGGTGAACATTTTCATGGCATCGTCTGAGTTGCAATTCATCATTTCGGGCTTAGGGGTGCTGCTGTTCATGGGCCTTACCGCCTACGACACCCAGCGACTGAAGTATCTGTATCTGGTCGGGCCAGACGGATCGCAAGCAAACCAAAAAGCGGCTATTTCGGGCGCATTGCAACTTTATCTGGACTTTATCAACCTGTTCCTGTTCCTACTGCAGTTTATGGGCCAGCAGCGCGACTAAGGGCCTGTAAAGCAATAACCTGTACGATCTGGCTGGTTCTTTTGGCCGCCGGCTTCGTTAATCGCTCCTTACAGACCCACTAGGCCTTAAACCAGCGTAATTTTCTGCCTTGCCGCCTATTTGGATGAAATATGAACCGAAACGCTCCGCTTTTCGTAATA
>JBMFVX010000110.1:3514-10040 GCA_049965775.1 Phycisphaerae bacterium | reverse complement strand
AAAAACGCAACCGTCCGAACCCGACAGTACCTTAGGCGTCGGTACTGATTGTCCAATTCCGGCTGAACCAAGACACAACAGCTTCCTGGATCCTAAACAGGGTTGACGCTGCCGTTCTTGACGCACAAGAGCCAACACAAGTTCTTCATTGACTGCCTGACTGTGCCGCTCCTGCCGTTGCTTGTAATAATTCTGCCGACTGATGCCCACCAGCCGGCAGAGCCGGCTTATTTGGCCGCGATGTTGGATGCTGGCTTCGTGTACTGCAACCCATCGGCTTTTTTTTAAACTCATCCACACCTTGTCCCAACTCCTGGCAAGCCAACTTTAAGAAGGTCGCATGGAGTAAATTCTCCGCCTGGGTTTGGCCCAGAGCACGCTCTAATTCAGCGACACGCTTTTTCAGATCACGAATCCGGTCTCGTTCATCTGGCATTTCCACACGCACCACCTTTGCTTGTAAATGATTCTTGCCATAGCAACGCAGCCAGTTCTGGATGGTCATGCTGCCACCAATATCGTAATGCCGTCTGGCAACTTCTATCGAGTCAAAACGCCCCGATTCCAATTCCGAAATTACCTGCATTTTGAAGCACGCACTGTACTTTTTGATTATACGTTCACGCACCCAAAACTCCTCAAAAGGACTCTTAAGGAGTGTCAACCTATATCAGGACGAGACACGCTCCTCGGCCTCCCTCTTTTCCTCTTCGGCGATTCGGCGTTGAGCCCATTTGGCACCTTGAGCTTGCCATCTGCGTACGGCGGGAATATTGTGATTTGTCAAGCTCTGGAATAACGATAACTGGTTCTTAAAGTGCGAGATTAAGGATCCCCAACTGCTGAAGGTCGATAAATTTGCAGATATCTCGGACAACATGTCTTCGTCGGAGCCGAAATCGTCGAGCAGCATTTTTGCCACCGGGTGCCAGCCAATCGAGGCGTCAACGGTCGCAAATACGGGGGTGATTCTGGCTAAAATCCGAGCAGCTTTGGGGCGGTTTTTGTCACACCAGTCGCGGAGAAACTCTACTGGGAGTGGGGTGATCAACGACGCGCCAACCTTCTTGTCCGTCAAATCGCCTAGGACGTGCGTTAGGTGAACAGTGGTCGTCCAATTACCTGAAATTAGCGCCCCACCAATGATCGGCCAAATCACTTCAAAATATCCACTGAGCAAGAGCTCCAACGTCGGCCCCACATAGTGACTGGCATTGAAGCCAAAATCCTCGGTCCCGGCGGATCTGACGATCTCCATCGCAACGTGCACGGCCAGCTCTTTGTCATTCGGTTCCGACGTCAGGAGCCTCGCTACGGTGTCCTGCCACGGGTGAGCAAGCGCAGTGTACTTATGGACACGGTCGAGGAGGCCTTGCTTCAGTAGGAGGGCACGGAACCCCGCCTTGCATTCGACCCAGCGATCGCTGCGGTGCCTTGCATTGAAAGAGCGTGAAGCGATCCGGAATCCAGTCTGTCCGAGCCGGTCCATCATCCCATTGAATGCGGCCATCCTCGCCTCCGTCGCCCACCTGGATTTTCAGCGAAACAGCGATTGCGGACTGAAACAAGCTGTGCTTTGCGGCCTCTGCCCTAAGGAGCATCAGTAGAAGTTCGGTAAGCTGGTGTTCGTTGAGCCGTTCTATTTGCTCGTATGAGATTTCGTTTAGTCTGTTCATAATCACTGGCTCCGGGGTTACGGCTCCAACGGTAGCTGAAGGTAAATGCGGCTGGAACCGATACTCTACCGGTCAAACCCCCTCACGCAGCGCCCAACGTTTTATACAGCGTGCAAAGCCGCGGAGGCTCACGGAGATTTGCGGATATTTACGGCCGTTGCCACTGTGAGGGTCTCCGGGGAGGGCCACCTGTTATTTCTGGCATAGGCCGCAATGCAGCACAGCCCCCACCTTAAACCGCCCGCAACCGCCGCATGCCGCCCATACGCCAACCGCGCATCAATTCGTGTGCGGCTCTTCCAGGTAGGTGTAGCCCTGCAGGCCATTTTCGTAGAAGTTCATCAGCAGGGTGGATTCTTCCACTGAAATGGTCTTTTCGCGAACCGCCCGCTCAACATCTTTGCGCATGCGGGCGAGAAGCTCATCGGCGTTGAATTGTACGTACTGCAGCACTTCTCGCACCGTGTCGCCGCGAACCACCTCGTCTACGTGAATTTCGCCCTGCTCATCCATATGCACATGCACCGCATTGGTATCGCCGAGCAGGTTGTGCAGGTCGCCAAGTATCTCCTGATACGCCCCAACCAAAAAGACGCCCAAAAAATAATCCTGACCGGTGTACTCGTGCAGCTCGAGCGTGCGCTTTACATCGCGCAGGTCTATAAAGGTATCCACCTTGCCGTCGCTGTCGCAGGTTATATCGGCCAGTACAGCACGGCGCGTGGGTTCCTCCTTGAGCCGGTGTATCGGCATAATCGGGAAAAGCTGTTTAATGGCCCAACTGTCGGGCATAGACTGAAAAAGCGAAAAGTTGCAGAAATAGGTGTCGGATAGCTGCGTTTTGAGCACTTCCAGCTCTTCACCGACATACTCAATTTCTTCCAGAACCTTGAGCACCTTGCCGCAGATGCCCCAGAATAATTTTTCGGTAAGGCTGCGAAGCTCCAGGCTTAAATAGCCGAGGTTGAACAAATTGAGCGCTTCGTCGCGTTGCTGGGCCGCATCGTGATAAATTTCGAGATAGTTCTTTTTGTTCACGTCGCGATGGGCATCAAATAAATCTCGAATAGGCTGTGGAATTTCGTCGCCCGACGGCAATTCGCGTGGCACATCACCCGTGTTGAATCCACTCACGCCCAGCACGTTGAAAACCAGCGCACTGTGATAGGCCACCATGGCCCGCCCGCTTTCTGAAATAATTGTGGGGTGCCCGACGCCGCATTCATCGCACACGCTCTTAACGCGAAATATCACGTCACCGGCGTATTCTTGAAGCGTATAATTGATGGACGATTCAAAATTAGTCTGGCTACCGTCGTAATCCACGCCAAGCCCGCCGCCGACATCAAGGTATTCCATGCCGGCGCCGGCACGGGCGAGTTCCGCATACACCCGGGCGGCCTCGTTAAGGGCGTTTTTGACGGTGCGAATATTGGTAATCTGGCTGCCTAAATGAAAGTGCAACAGCTTAATGCAGTCCTGCATGTTACGCTCTTTAAGGTAATCGAGAGCTTTGAGTATTTCAGCGACAAACAGGCCGAATTTGCTGCGAGCGCCGCCCGAACTCTCCCACCGGCCGCTGCCGCGCGTCGCCAGTTTTACACGCATGCCCATGCGCGGCCGCACACCGTGTTTTTCGCCGTATTTGATCAGAAGTTCCAACTCCGTAAACTTTTCAATCACGGGAATAATGTTCTTGCCGATTTTTTGGGCCAGCACCACGGTTTCAATAAACTCATCATCTTTAAAGCCGTTGCAGATGATGGGCGTATCGCGTCCATTGGTAAGCGCCAACACCACCAGCAGTTCCGGCTTGCTTCCGGCCTCAAGGCCCCAGCCAAACTTGCCGCCGATGTCGAGTATTTCTTCGACCACATGTCGCTGCTGATTCACCTTAATCGGGTAAACGCAAATATAGCGGCCCTGATAGTTGTTTTCGGTGATGGCGTTGTTAAACGCCTCGTGCATTTCGGTAAGACGGTGCCGCAAAATATCGCTGAATCGTATGAGCGTCGGCGGCTGAATGCCTCTTAGAATTAACTGATCGGTAAGTTTTTTCATATCAATGGAGCGGCTGGGATTTTTTTCGGGGTGCACTGCAACGTGCCCCTCTTCATTGATTGAAAAATATCCCTTGCCCCAATGCGATACATTGTAAAGCTCGTTGGAGTCCTGCACCGACCACGCATTGAGAATGTTCATCGCTTCCTCGGCTGTCCTTGCACGCCCATACACGCCTTGTGCCGCAGCGTCGGAGGCTTGCTTGTCCAAATGCCGCCGCTGCAAGTTCAGTATCATACATGCGAGCGGCAAAAATACTCAATCGCTGCGGAGACTATGGGTCTGCCAGCTTGCCCGGCGTGGTGCGAAAACCAATTCCTAAGGGGCGGGCATCTTGCCCGCTTTACGTCATGTCGGGCGAGACTCCCGACCCCCGGAGCCTAAATGGTCGCGCGGCATTTGACCATTCGCGAAATTGATTGGCAGACCGGTTGGGCGCAACCCACGGTCGCGGCTTTATGGCGTGGTAGTTGTCGGGGTAATTGCACAACAACCCAATTGAATAACAAATATCCCGCGGTATTCGTCCTACGCCGGTCATCTACTTTTTATCGCCGGTCCATCGCTGGCATCGCGGCTTAAGCGAGCGTCCTCGCTGTCAGCGAACAACCAAACCGCCGCTGCACCTGCTGAAGCCATTGGTGAACATTGGCCTGATCAACGTAAAAATACACGCTGTTGCATTGACGGCGGCTGTCCACAAGGCCCGCCCGCCTGAGAATCTTGAGGTGATGCGATACCGTAGGCTGGGTAAGGCCCAATTCTTCAGCCAGTTCCACGACGTTATACATCTCGCGGCACACAGGCTGCTGCGGCAGAATTTGCATTATTCGAAGACGGTTAGGTTCGCCCAAAGCCTGAAATACGCGGGCAAAACGCGCATCGCCGGCAACGCCTCGGCTTACGGCCGCCGTGCGATTCCGCAAACGTTTACCCACGCCAACCCGCAAGACGTTCATGCATGCGGTTCCTTGCTCAGCGGCGGCAAATTCAGCGCCTTGACCACTTCAATGCCCGAGTCCGCCGCCAAAGCATCCATGGCTTCCGCCGTGGGGGGTGCATCCAATTTCAACAGCATCAGAGCCTTGTCGCCCTTGCGACTGATCGTCATATCGGCAATGTTGATCTGCATGCGGCCAAACGTATTGCCCACCAAACCAATCACGCCAGGCTTGTCGCGGTTGACGATCAGCACCATCGGCCCGGCCGGAACCATATCCATCCAGTAGCCCTTGATGCAAAGCACACGCGGCAGGTTATCGGCAAATACGGTGCCGATGATGGTGTGCTTGCGGTCGCCATCCCCAATTTCCAGTTCAATGCTGTGCTGTATGGCTCGCTGACTCGCCTGGCCCAGCGTTTCAAGGCGCAGGTTAATGCCGCGCTGCTCCGCCAGGTGCAGTACATTTACCACGTTGAGCGGTTCAGAAATAAACGCCTTGAGCAGTTCAATAATACCCAGCCGCTGCAGCGTCGGAGCAATACGCTTGGGCAATTCGCCGTTGGTACTTAGCGTGACGGTGCTGAAGCCCTTGTCGGCAATGGCTCCCAGAATAATGCCCATGCGCCGCGCCAAGTCCGCATACGCCTGTTCCTGCTCAGAAAGGTTAAGGTCTATGCCGCCGGCATTGACCGCTCCCTGTATGCCGTTGCCCCGGAGGTAAAGCAGCAACTCGTGCACAGCATCCACCGACACGGCGCTCTGCGCCTCGGCCGTGCTGGCACCAAGGTGCGGCGTCAAAAGTACTTTGTCGCCAAGGCCGAAGAGAGGATGATCCTTCGGCGGCGGCTCCTGATCGTAAACATCTATAGCAGCTCCACCCACATGGCCCGATTTAATGGCTTCGGCAAGCGCCGCCTCGTCAATAATGCCGCCGCGGGCGCAGTTGATAAGTCTTACGCCCTTGCGGCAACGGGCCAAACGTCCCGCGTCAATCAAGCCTTTTGTTTTATCGCCCGGCACATGGACTGTGATGTAGTCGCACTGTGGCAGCAGCTCGTCGAGATCGCGAATCATACGCACTTGGCCATCCAGTGCCGATTCAGCAAAGAAAAACGGGTCATAGGCCAACACCTGCATCTCAAGGCCGATCGCCCGCTTGGCGACCGCCCGCCCAATACGACCCAATCCGATGATGCCCAGCGTTTTGCCGGCAAGTTGCGTTCCCATGTACTTGTTGCGATCCCACAGCCCGGCGCGAACATGGGCGTCAGCACCCGCAACCTTACGCGAAAGAGCCAACATAAGCGCCACGGCATGTTCGGCGGTGGTAATGGTGTTGGCGTCGGGGGTGTTCATCACCAATACGCCCGCCCGCGTGGCCGCTTCTACATCAACGTTGTCCACACCCACGCCAGCACGCGCTATGCCTTTAAGCCGGCCCGGTTTGGTCAGGTCCTCGGCCTTAATCTTCACGCCGCTGCGAATAATTACGCCATCGTAATTGCCAATCACACCGGCAAGTTCACCGGGGTTCCACTTGGGTTGATTCGTAAACTCTACATCAGGCTGCTGTTTAAGCAGCGCCAGGCCTTCGTCGGCAATTTTGTCCGCAACCAGAACTTTAAACATCAAAATTTCTCGCTAACCAAATGAGCCACATCGGGCACACGCTGCCCGAAACAAGCATAGAAGTATATGAAAAACCCGGCCCAGCGCATAGCGATCTTCGACAAATCCTCAATCAGGGGGTGCGGCAATATTTTTTGGCGGCCTTGGATCATGCCGATTTTAGCGGCATCCCTGGCGCTTTTGCTGGGTACAATGCGCTGGCTGCCTGCCTTGCTCT
>JBMFVX010000110.1:0-3504 GCA_049965775.1 Phycisphaerae bacterium | reverse complement strand
CTGCGTTACCGGCGCAGCCGGCTGGCCGCCCGGAAAAATTGCCGCCCCCCCCCAATCGGCCACACTGAAATCCGCTCCGAGATAATTTCATCGGTCACAATACCCCATGACAGCCAGCGGTTCATGCGGCCGGTTTGCCCGAAAATCGCATGCACCATTGCATCAGTTCTGGAAACGCATCCAGCGCACCGGCGGCCATGGCCGATGCCAGCGGATTCATCAATACCCGCGAAAATATGTTGCCGGCCAGATAACGGTTGGCAAACTCCCGATGCCACATGCGGCTGTAGGCACGGCCCGCTTCATCGGGCTTGGAGCAGCAATCGCCATACGCCAATATTGTTTGGGCGAGCAGGCGACCTGAAAGCATGGCCAGCGTCATACCTTCGCCGACTAGCGCATGCACCTCGCCGGCCGCATTGCCAACAAAAAACCGACCATCGTGGTACGTTTGCCGCACGCCCGGTGCCAGCGGACCGCTGGCGTAAAACGGACTCATGGGTTGGCTGCCAGCCAGCATGCGACCAAAATGCGGATTTACAAGCTTGACCTGCCGCAGCACCCCTTCAGGCCCGCCCCCGGCCTGCATGGCGCTTCGGCTGGCCACGCAGGCAAAGTTATATCGTCCCGGGCGATCTTCACGCCCAACACGACCCTCGGTCGCTTCGCTGGTGCGGATTAATCCGGCATACACGCCGCGCATTCCGCCGATGGCCGTGACGTCATCCGGCAGGTCGGCAGATGAGAGATGGGTCTTAAAACATAGGTAGCCGCGATGGGCAACCGCATCACTGGGGCCATGTGCCATGTCGCCCCGTGCCGCCAGACCATGCGCCAACACCACCATACGCGAACGCAGAGGCGTCCCCTCGCGCCTTTCAATCGTAAAGCCGCGCGCTGCACCGCCGATAACGCGAACTACGTGGCAAGGTTGATAGATTGCGGCCCCAAACTGCTGGGCCTGATTTAACAGCATGTAATCAAGCGTGTCGCGGGCAATCGCCCGTGGATACTCGCCGGCGGCATCGGGACAAAAACGTCCCTCCACAACCGCCGCATACGGTGGGCATACCCAGACCCGCCGCATCGCCGGCCCGGCAACAGAATCGAATTCGCTAAGCAAACCCATATCGGACAGCACAACACGCGCCGCCGCCGACAAAAACTCCCCGCAAACCTTTTGCCGCGGAAAGGTCTTCTGCTCAACCAGAGCTACGCGCACGCTGCCCCGCGCCAGCAGGCCGGCCGCGACGGCTCCCGCCGGGCCGCCTCCAATAACCAGTACATCATAAGTTGGAATATTCGGCATATACGCCCCGCAAGAACTTGGCTGCAGACAGCGCCGAGACGCCGTGTTGTGGCATGCATTATTGGCCCAAACCGCGAACGCTCGCCGCTGAGTGCCTTTGATTGCTCAGCCGCCGGATGCCAAGGCGCTAGCCACCTTAGCGGCAAGCTGCGTTTTGCCTGCCTGCGCCAGCTTGTGTTTAAGCGTCAGGCCCACCTGATACCAGTTGCTCTCCTGAACAAATGAACCCGCCCATCGCGGCGGCGGCTTAATCTGCGACCAGGTTTGTTCATACAGCGTCAACACGCGATTGGGGTGATTTTCCTGTTCGAGTATGGCCGACGCCTTGGCGAGCGCAGCGCGTACAAATGGCCCTGCGTTGGCAAATCGCTGGATGACATCCATGTAACATTGCCCGGCGCGATTGGGGCGGTGGGCCTTTTCCCACATCGCCGCCTGATGCATGCGCACGTTGGCCGCCAGATCAAAACGCTTCTGTACGAATAGCGTAAAAGCCTTGTTCCACAGGTCATTCTGCGCTTGCACATCACGCACGGTTTCAATCATGGGAGATACCACGGCCATTGCAAAGTCGGGATACAGCGTTCCACAAAATCGCATGAGCTTGCCCGCCCAGTATTCTTTCTGCGAATACGTTAGTTTATGCTTAACGGCCAGCGCTCGCACCGAAAACCACGCCGGCGCATAACCATTGCATTGGCTCACCGCCGCGTAGAGCAGGTCCAACTCGCTGCGAACCGTGGCGCCGCGAATGGCCGTCGCGGGGGCCCGCACATCGCGCGGAAACGCCGGCTGCGCAAATGCGCCACCATGCAGCGTGCTCACAATCAGGCGGTCAGCCGCATCGGTAAGGGCGGTGGCGTTCCAACGTTCATGGTCGGTCGTATGGATCAACTGCCCGGAGAGCGAAATATACGTGTCGGGTACCTGCCTCCGGGATACCGGGTCAAGCGTTTGGCCTAAAATGCCCTGGTACTCAGCGTACCGCCCCACATTAAAATTCCACCAGCCATGAGTTCCCTGCGCCTGCAAAAATCCCACCCAGGCATGCCCCACGACGCCATCCAAACCGGTATCGTAGGCCGATGGCACGCCAATAGCTTTGGCAACTTCCGAGGCAAAATATGCCTGATCAGCACATACGCCGCCATAAGCCAGAATATTTGGTAGATTAAAACCATGGCTGTCGAGGCGTGTAGTTCTCCCCGACTTTAGAGCGCTATAATCGTACTGTATCTTAAAAAACAAGCTGCCAACCAATGGATTGCCATGATACCGTGCCAATGCCCATTTCAGGTTGGGAATGCTGGACGTTGTATCCACGACGTATTCCAGCAATTCTGCCGGCACATGCTTAATGCCGAAGTACATCAAGTTTTGATGATCAACGTAATACTTAAACAATGCGACCGGATCAGGCGACGTTGCGGCATTTTCATTGATTTGCACGCGCAGCGGCCGGTAAAGCACCACGCATATGGCGCTGGTAAGATTGGGGTATTGCGCCGCCTCCGCGCCGGCCGCCTTGTGCAGATGCTCCAACATAGCAAGTTCGTCGGATACCTGTGGCGTGCCGGGCTGTATCAAAAATAAAAGCGTCTCGGCAAGTTTCGGGTTTTTTGTCAAATAGCGCAACAACCGCGTTCGCGTCGTTCGGTCATGCACCTGACGCAATGCATCAATAAGCCGCAGGGTATAATCAACATGCCGAAACAAAATAGGCTCGCTCGATGGCCCGTAGGCCGTCACCTGGTCAAATAACACCCCGGTTTGCCGCTCGGCCTTAACAAAAGAACCCCCCTCTCGCAGCTTGCTCATAATGTTGCCAAGCTGATGCGTAACGTATGCAGGCAGGTCAATCTGCGGATGTGCGGTCGGCGATGGCGACGCTCCTACGACCACTGCGGCCCACAAAGCGACGGCGATACCCGCGATACCAAGCGATAACTTCATTGCAAAACCTCCGGGTACTTCATGGCCAATCGCATGTTTCCAACTGTGTTCGTTGCCACAGCCAGGCATTAACTTATACCCATACCCCATATTTAGCCTACCTCCCGGTCCCATACCCGGTCAACCAAACCGCGACTGGCTCCGTGGCCGGGTTGGACAGGGTGCGGCCATATTTTTTGGCACTCCGGCAGGGGCTCTTATTCGCAATATCCAAACGAAGCACAATGCGGAGAGCCTGCTGG
>JBMFVX010000109.1:0-10433 GCA_049965775.1 Phycisphaerae bacterium | reverse complement strand
ATCCGCGATTTGGCCATCGGCATGGAGAACGACCCGCGCATCACCTGGTACAGCATTGAAAGCGAAAACTTTGAATCAATTCACAATCACAACGCCTACGCCCAAATAGAGCGCTGGAAAATCGAACAGCCATAGCCGATCGGCCAACCGGCTAATTTTGATATTGCGCCACCACCTCCGGTCGGTGTGAAAGCCGATTTTGAACGACGCTGTTGGTGTGGTGCTGGCATGTTTGCAGTCCTCCCTGCCTGCTTTGCCTATCAGAGGAATGCGACAGTGGCAATATTCTTCCGGCGCAGCGCAATGTGTGCCCGGTTGCATGTTGCGAGGCATTGCCTATTTTCAATTTCTGGTCTTGTCGTTACAGCCGGCAGCATTACACGTAACCGTTCACGAAGCTTGGGACGAAGCAGGCTGGAAGCCCGCACCACAAGGGATGCCCCCGTTGCAGGGTGCGGCGGAACCGCTGCCACTCGGGCCAATCGGCATTGGTGTGAACGGGTACCGTTACACAAGATAACGCGGTTATACTGCAAAATGAAGTTACGGCAGAAGCACCAGACCACGGTGAGAAAAGCTCCGTAGACGAAGTGTGCCGCATCAACAATATAGACTTGGCCTTGGCCGGACTGAGCCTGATTCAACACGGGGTCCAATTCACTTTTTTAAAAATAGCCTGTCGCTGCGGGTTGGCTTTTCCGGGGATCGGTGAGAGCCGACGTGGTGCCATGCCCAAATGGCGTAGGAAGGTCCGTACTTGAGTCGCTTGCCGCCGTACACCGGTCAACTGCGCTATCCGGTCAGCCGCCTGTGCCACGCTCGCCGGCGGACGGGCTGTAAATTCAGCCTTGATACTCTGGGCATGCGAGTCCAACGCCGATGGCGGCCCTTCACGAGCATCAGCGATTAAGGCGGTCAGTCCACCGGATTCAAAGGCGGCTATCGCCTTGCGTAATGTATTGAGGCTCACATTCGCCAGCTGAGCCGCCTCTCATTGCGTCCGCCCAAGCCCGCGAAAATAGGCCGCGTTAACCCGGCGATTGATCGCATCAGTCTTTTGACAAAACCGCGCCTCATCAAGCACCTTTAACTGTATATCGCTAAAATGTTTCTGCCGCATTAGAAGCCGCCGTGCACGGGAAAACACCTACATCCAAGTGATCCATTACCCCGACTTATATTCATTATCGTATTTTTCAGAACTCATGCCGCAGAAGATGCAGCTTTTTACCGGCGGCAGTATAGAACAAATAGCGTCATCAAAAAAAGGGAGCCTGGCCCAAGCCAAGCTCCCATTTATACACAGGTAAAGCAATACCGGGCTTTGATGCTAGCCCTCAGTTCCCGCCTGGAGGTGGCGGTGGTCCGTTGCCTTTGTGGCCATGGCGGCCACCATTTTTCAAGGTAATGGTACCAGCATCCGCAGTTCCACCGGCGGTCACTTCTACCGGCTTGCGTATAAAGCCACGCCCGGCACCTCGGCTGAACACCATGATGCGGTACTTGCCGACGGGGGCGTTGTTGACGGTAAACGTGCCATCATCAGCCGTTGTCGTCATTCCGACAGTCATCCAGCGAGTCTCACCAGGCTGAAGCTTGGGTGCCCCATGGCGCCGCCCATGATGCCTCTCCTGCTGCATGCCAGCCGGGATTTCAATGAGTCGCACCATGGCTCCGCCGACGGCGTTGCCGCTGGAATCAACCACTTTCCCGGTGATGCTGCCGGTGCTGGCACTGCCGTCGGCAGCGCGTGAAATGGACGTTGAAGAGATCAAGCCAACGCTGATCGCTCCGATCAACGCCAGCATCCAGTAAGAGAATCGGTTCATGGTAGCTCCTTTAAAAAGCATGAAAAAACCACAAAGTTAGTGCTCGGCACATGCCGATCGGTTTCAAACATTGGGGCGTTTTGCCTTGGCAAAACGCCGATCAACAACGCCAGCCGTGACAATACTTAGCGGCTCGTATTGCCACGGTTGGCACTCCCGCTGTCAAAGCCTAACGCTCGTAGCGGGCGTAAGTTTCAGCCGCGCGGGAAAAGTTGTGTAATAGACGTTATTATGTCTGCCTATGATGCGTTTTAGCTGCTTTATTCGCGGGGTGCTCTGCTGTGGCTTCGTCATTTTGTCCTTACCGGGGTGTAGCCGGCAGAAGCCGCCAGATAATTCCGGTTTGCCGGCTATGCCGTCAACCACCCTTGTCAGCCTGCGCAAAAACCCGCTTAGCCGCCAACAGTGGCGCAGTATTGCGCCGTCGGGCCATGTAATAGATACCCTGCACTACCGCCTGTATACGACGCTGGCGAGCCGTTTGGAACGACAGCGGCTGGGAAGGTTGCTGGAGGCGGATTATCACCAGTTTCTACAATTTGTGCCCCAGGCCAGGCCCGCATTGCCGATGGTTGGGTTCGTATTTGCCAATCGCGCCCAGTGGGCCGACTTCAGTTACCGAACCACTGGCGTAAATGCTCAAATCTACATGGATATTGTGGCTGGCGGGTATACCCAGGATGGTGTCTTTGCCACCTATCGCTTCAGCGATGCGGGCATGTTATCGGTGGCGGCCCATGAGGCGTGGCATCAGTTTGCGTTTTTAGCGCTGCGCAATCGTCTTCCCGCCTGGTTGGATGAGGGCATGGCCACTCAATACGAGTCATTTACCTGGCGGAAGGTGGATGGAATAGCTGTGCCGCAGTTTAAGCCGTGGCTTAACCGGCCTCGGTGGCTGGCCCTGCGTTTGGCTGTTCGTGGAGGACCCAATACATTGTGGACGCTGCGGCAACTCATTAGCACGCAGGCCGGCGCTGTGGTTACCCAACCGCAGTCGCGCGTTAACGCCTATTATGGCCAGATATGGTCGCTTGGATTATTTTTGGAGCACAGTCGCTATCGGGTTGGCCTGCTGCGGTTACTCGCGGCGGCGAAGGCTGGCACGCTGACCGAGGCACTGGTCAACAGCGGCCTTACAACGCAGGATGTGGCGACTGCCGATATTCGATGGAACAGCATTGCCGGGCCAATTTATTTCCGGCGGTACATTTCCAGTCATATTGCCGCAATGCAGGAAAAGTACCTCCGATTCATTCAAGAGTTAACCGCCCAATGGCCGCCCACCGGCTTTGACCCAAACTAAAATGCTTGCCGAGCAAACGTCGCACGAACGCTTTAAGGAAACATCATGCTCTGGCCGCTGTGGCTCATTTTTCTTTTTGTCTCGCTCGTCGCGGTAGCCGCGGACTGGCTGTTTGCCCATGGCGATGCGACGGCCCGGCGCGGCAAGGTCGCCACCTTGATGCCGCTGCTTGCGGCCATTGTGTTTTCAATATGTTTGTGGCTTTCGGTTGCGGCAGGATGGTTCGGCGGTGGCCCAGGGAGCGCACCTGCGGTCGTCGCACCGCAAAGCCAGAGTCACAATAGCAGCACGGACGCCGTCCCCGGTGGTGTGGGTGCCCCGATAGCATTGATAGACGCGACCCATCCAGTTGCCGCATTCTGGACGGGGTACATTCTGGAGCTTTCGCTCAGTGCTGATAACGTCATGCTTTTTGTCATCATCATGCAGACGTTTGCGGTACCGCGTGCGCAGGAGGCTTATGTGCTTTTCTGGGGCATTGGCGCTGCATTGGTGTTACGCGTGGTATTTATTGCCAGCGGGTTGGCGCTGGTGTTGCACGTATCCTGGGCGCTGGGAGCCATGGGCGCGATGCTGGCGGTGGCGGGCGTGCTTATGCTGCTGCGTAAGGGGCCTCTTCAACCCGGCGAAAGCCGCTTACTGCGTTGGATGCAGCGTGTGCTGCCGCTGGCGGAGTGGCAGCCGAGCCGGGTGTGGCTGGTGCGCACGCAAGGTAAAACCAGGGTGACGCCGCTGCTGGCGGTCATTGCGGCTCTGGCGCTAGTGGATGTGATGTTTGCATTTGATTCCATTCCGGCCATCTTCGGCATTACCACGGTGCCTCTGCTGGTGGTAAGCAGCAATGTGCTGGCGGTATTGAGTCTTCATCGCTTTTATTATCTGTTGGCGCCGCTGGTGCCGCGGCTGCGTTATTTGAAGTTTGGGCTGGCGGTGATTCTGCTTTTTATCGGTCTAAAAATGGCTCTGCCGGAGGCAAGCTCACTTGTGGGGCATCCGGTGAAACTCAAGATTCCGCTGGGGGCGTCGCTGACATTCATGGCTGTGGTGCTGGCCGCCAGTGTGCTGGCTTCATGGTGGCGGGGGCGCCAATAGCTGCAGGTTGCTGCGCATCATAAGTGTTTTGGTTCGTCGGCGCCGGCATCATCAAGTTTAAATAAATGTTCCATTGCCTTGACCAGCGTAACGCGGTCGTCGGCCATGTCCGGTGCGCTAAGCTGTGTTACCGGATGATGCAAAAGCTTGCTGATCACGCGATGCACCATCTTGCCCACCGCTTGGCGCTGTTCAGTGGTAAGCTCCGGCTGAGCGGCCAAAAGCTCCTGCAGTTCCACATGGCCGATGTGGTGGCAATGTTGATAGAGCGCCTTAACCACCGGCCCGATATTTCGCGCCCCGAGCCAATGCACAAACTCCTGCTCATGCCGCTGCAGCAGTTGCATGGACTGATCCACCGCCTGCGTGCGTCGGGCATGGGTTTGCGTCACCACTTTCTCAAGGTCATCCACGTTATACAGGTATACATTAGAGAGCTTGCCGACGCCGGCTTCGACATCGCGCGGCACCGCCACGTCTACCATCACCAGCGGGCGATAGCTTCGCTGGCGCACAATGCCGCGCATGCGCTCCGTCGTAAACAGTGGCTCGGTTGCGCCGGTGCCTGTAAGAACGATATCGGCCTCAACAAGGTGCGGTTCAAGCTGTGCAAAGTTTGCAATAGAGCAGTCGTATTGTGCCGCGATGGCGGCGGCTTTTTCGGCAGACCGGTTGGCTACGACTATTTTGCCGGGTTTCAGCGCTGCCATGTGCCGCAGCATGAGGGCCGCCATCTTACCTGCGCCGATCAGCAGCACCACCTTGTTATCGAAGCGGTCGAAAACGCTTTGTACCAGATCCACGGCAACGCTGGCCACCGATACGCGCCCGCCGGCAAGGTCGGTTTTTTCGTGTACGTCTTTGGCGGCGGCCAAAGCCCGTTGAAACATGGCATGAAACACCGGCCCGACAGCGTTGGCCTGCACGGCAAGCTGGTAAGCCTGTTTTACCTGCGAAAGAATTTGGGTTTCGCCCAGCACCATCGAGTCAAGCGAACTGGTTACCGCAAAAAGGTGCCGCACCACGGCTTCATCACGGCGCTCATAGGTGTGGCCGTCAAGCTGGGATGAATCTATCCCATGAAAATCGGCGAGAAATGCTTTAAGCCGTTCGGCCGAAATCAAAGGAGTTGATGAGGCCTTGGCAAGCTCCCCTCCGCCGGGCGCTGCGCAATAAAGCTCCACACGGTTGCACGTGGCCAGAAGCACGGTTTCAACTTCGGGCGACGCGGCGCGAAAGCGAGCCAAAGCGTCGGCGATCTGGTGGTTGTTGAAGGCGAGCCGTTCGCGCAGTTCCAATGGGGCCGTGCGATGGTTGAGACCGACCATCAGCAGTTCGTCGGCGGGGCGGTTGTTGTGCGAATGGTCGGTCACGAATGAGGCATCCAGTTAACAGCCGCGAAAACAGCCAGAAGCAACGCAAAGCCAAGCAGACAAAGCCATGCAGCCCGAGCGCCGCGCAACGATGGCGCAATTTTAATGTGCAGGAGCAAAGCAAAAAGGACCCATGCCACAAAAGTCAAAATAAATTTGGGTGAAAGCATCAGCGCCTGCAGGGCGGTGCTGGCGGTTGAAGTTTCGATGGTGCGCAGGATGCCGGTGATGGCTGCGAGGGTAAGCAGTGGAAAGCCCAGGACAATCGCGTGGCGAATGAACTTTTCAAGGCTCGCCAAGGACGCCATGGGCAGCACGCGCCGCTTGCGCCGCAATTGCCGGTCGGCCAGCAGGTACGCTACGCTGCCGGCGGCACCGGCGGCAAAGCAGGCTGTTCCTAAAATGACGGCTCCAACATGAATAGACAGCCACGGGTCCGTCGCCCTGAATTGGCGATAGCCTGCGAGGCTTAAACCGCCGGCCAAAAGCAGCAGTACCGCAGCGGTGGGCAGCAGCAGCATCGCCGGGCCGCGGATGGCATCGGCATTGCGCGACGCCTGAAAGTATAGCCATAGCAATGCCAGCAACAGCACCAGCAGAATAAAGGCATCAAAACCATCAGACAGCGGCAGCGAGAATCGGTGGGCCGCGATGGCCCGCCAAGTCAGCACTGCGGCGCAGGCCAATGTGCCGGCGATGGTGGTAAACAGCGGCAATCGGTGGGGGGCGGCTGGCTCGCCCTGCATGGCAGCAGGGGGGCTGGCGGTCGCGATATCTCCGTCGTCGCGTTGAAGCAATCGCCGCAGGCGCATCCAGAATGCCGCCGCAAAACACGCGCTGGCTGCGGCAACCAAGGCCAGTTCCGGCAGGCTGATGTGAATAAATTGGCCATTTGATTGTTGCATAGTTTATTCAGGCCCCATGGCCGCTGTATTTATACTGGGGCGTCGGCCGGGCTTGGAGGTTCGAGCGCGGCCTCCTGAATCCAGGTGGTGGCCAGCCGGTTTGCCGCTTCCGAGCCTAAGCGTTCCAGCATGGCGATCATGGGTTCACCTGAAAGCCTACGCAGCACCTTGCTGCGGGCAGTTGGCGAAGGTACGTTCAGAACCACCTGCCGGCGCCACTGCTGCATAAGGCCGGCGAGTTCAACCAGCGCCGGGTCCACCTGATCGCCCAAGTCATGGCATATTTTGGCGGCCAACGTCGGCGATGCGCCGCCGGTGCTTACCGCCACCGTAACGCATCCGCGGCGCCAGTGTGATGTGCCGACAAAATCTCCGTGTTCCGGCTTATCGCATCGGCAGCATAAAATGCCCGCGGCTCCTGCATCCAGCCCCACCTGCTGATTAACCACCGTCGCGTTGGTGGCGGCAAAGATCAACCGCCAACGCGTAGCGGCCGTACCCAGTACCAGCCGCGTATCGTAGGGTTGATCAAGAATTTGGATATCGCTGGTTTGTTTAAACAAGGGCAGCACGCGCGGGCTTACCACGGTAATACGGGCGCCCGCCGCCAAAAGCGAGGCGGTTTTGCGCCACGCCACGTTGCCGCCGCCCACAATAAGCACGGGCTGCGTGTTTAAGTCTAAAAAAACTGGATACAGCGCTTCAGCCATAGCGTTTTATTATAGCCGATTGGCCGCGACAGGTGTGCATCCCGCACATGGCACCGCGCATGGCTGCAAAGGGGGCCGGCTGCGGTGGGCGACTGTGCGGGGCGGGTTGTTGCAAAGCCGCCGGCCGCGCTTTCGCCTCGGCGAAGTTTATGATAAAACCTTGCGGGTTAATGCGCGATGGACTCGCAATAGCTTCCTCCAGCAAGATAGGGTTCTTATTCATGCCGAAACGCACCGATATCAAAACCATCCTCATCATAGGCTCCGGGCCTATTGTCATTGGTCAGGGCTGTGAGTTCGACTACTCGGGCACGCAGGCCTGCAAAGCGCTTAAAGAAGAGGGCTATCGCGTCGTACTCGTTAACTCCAACCCGGCCACCATTATGACCGACCCCGAAATGGCCGATCGCACCTATATTGAACCCATCACCGTCGAAGCCGTCACACGCGTTATCGAAAAGGAGCGGCCCGATGCCCTGCTGCCCACGCTGGGCGGCCAGACTGGCCTGAACGTCTCTGTCGGCCTCGCCGATGCGGGCGTGCTCACCAAATACAACGTCGAAATGATCGGCGCCACCCGCGAAGCCATTCACCGCGGCGAAGACCGAAAAAAATTCAAAAAAATAATGGAAGACATCGGCCTTAAATGCCCTAACAGCGGCTTGGCTTACACCATGGAAGAAGCCCGTCAGGTGGTTAAACAAACCGGCCTGCCCTGCATCATTAGAGCCTCCTTTACGCTCGGCGGCACCGGTTCGGGCATTGCCTACAACATGGAAGAGTTTGAAACCCTTGCCCAGCGGGGCCTCGATGCCTCCATGATCAGCGAAATTCAAATTGACCAATCGCTCATCGGCTGGAAGGAATACGAACTCGAAGTGATGCGCGATAAAGCTGACAACGTGGTTATTGTCTGTTCAATCGAAAACTTCGATCCCATGGGCGTGCATACCGGTGACTCCATCACCGTCGCCCCTGCGCAAACCCTTACCGATAAAGAATATCAGCGCATGCGCGATGGTGCCATTGCGGTCATTCGGGCCATCGGAGTTGAAACCGGTGGCTCCAACATTCAGTTTGCCATTAACCCGGCCAATGGCGACATGGTGGTGGTTGAAATGAACCCGCGTGTGTCGCGGTCCAGCGCTCTGGCCAGCAAAGCCACGGGCTTCCCAATTGCCCGCATTGCCGCCAAATTGGCTGTGGGGTACACCCTTGATGAACTGCCCAACGATATCACGCGCCGTACAGTGGCCTGCTTTGAGCCTTCGATAGATTACGTGGTGGTGAAGATACCGCGTTGGACTTTTGAAAAATTCCCCGATGCCGATGAAACCCTCACCACGCAGATGAAGAGCGTGGGTGAGGCCATGAGCATCGGCCGCACCTTCAAAGAAGCCCTGCAGAAGGGTATTCGGTCTATGGAGGTCAAGCGGTTTGGCCTGGGCCTGGACCGCATAGACAAATGGTGGAAAGCCGAAAGCTCGCATCTTAATGAATTAGAACACAAACCCGCCTCGCAAACACTCGGTGACCGCGGCTCTTTTGTCACCCGCACCGCCGCCATGGAAGAGCAGGCGGCCGTCTGGCCCATACCCGAAGATCGCCTTAAGCGCAAGCTCTCTATTCCTTCGCAGGGGCGGCCCTATTACATTCGCTATGCATTCAAAATGGACTACAGCATTGAGCAGGTGCATGAGCTTACACGCATTGATCCGTGGTTTTTGTCTCAGATGAAGCAACTTGTAGACTTTGAAAATCAGCTTGAGGCCGCCCGGCCGCAGGCCGCAACCTTGCTTGCCGGGCCATTGCAGCCCGGCAAAAGCGTCGAAGAGTTTAAACTGTTGTTGCTGCGGGCCAAGGAGTTGGGCTATTCCGATGTTCAGCTCGCCACGGTATGGAGCAGCGAGCCGCTAAAGGTTCGCAAACTGCGTAAAGCACTGCATATTGAGCCGGTGTACAAACTCGTGGATACCTGCGCCGCCGAGTTTGAAGCAGCCACGCCGTATTACTATTCCACATACGAGCGCCCGCTCGAACGCCTGACCGATCAAGGCCGCCGGTATACAGTGGACGATGAAGTGCGCGTTTCTGATCGCAAAAAAATCGTCATTCTGGGCGGCGGGCCTAACCGTATTGGTCAGGGCATAGAATTTGATTATTGCTGTGTGCAGGCCGCGTTTGCCTGTCGCGAAATCGGTCTTGAAAGCGTGATGGTCAATTCCAACCCTGAAACCGTCAGCACCGATTACGATACCTCTGATCTGCTGTTTTTTGAGCCGCTGACACAGGAAGATGTGCTCAACATTGTCGAACGCGTCAACGGCCGGCCGCTCCACGAGCCGGGCGGCCTGGTGCAGGGCGTGGTGGTGCAGTTGGGCGGCCAAACCCCGCTGAACCTCGCCCGCGGTCTTAAAGATTATGGTGTGCCGATTATCGGCACTGCGGTAGAGTCTATCGAAGCCGCCGAAGACCGCGACAAGTTTAATCAACTTGTTAAAAAACTTAAGCTGCGCCAGCCGGAAGGCGGCATCGCCCGCAGTGCGGAACAGGCTCGCAGCGTGGCGGCGAAGATCGGCTATCCGGTGCTCGTGCGTCCGTCGTTTGTGCTCGGCGGCCGCGCAATGGAAATTGTCTCCAACGAATCGCAGCTCGATTACTACATACGCCATGCCGTTGAGGTCGCCGACGAACATCCTGTGCTGATTGATCGCTTTTTGGGCGATGCCACCGAGGTTGATGTAGACGCCATCGGCGATGGCAGCCGGTACATGGTTATCGGCGTGATGGAGCACATTGAAGAGGCGGGCATCCACTCGGGCGATTCGGCCTGCTCGCTGCCGCCGTTCAGTCTTGGGGCCGAAATCGTCGCAGAAATCCGCCGGCAAACACTGGCCCTGGCGCAGGCGCTGCAGGTTCGCGGGCTTATGAACGTGCAGTTTGCCATTAAAGATGATCAGGTATATGTTCTGGAAGTAAACCCGCGCGCCAGCCGCACCGTGCCGTTTGTAAGCAAGGCCACCGGTGTGCCGTGGGCCAAAATCGCAGCCAAACTTATGTGCGGTAAAACGCTCGACGGCCTTGGCATCAAGGAAGAAGTGGTTCCGCGCAAGCATGTGGCCGTCAAAGAAAGCGTATTTCCGTTTGGCAAGTTCCCGGGGGTGGATGTCATTCTCGGCCCGGAAATGCGCAGCACCGGCGAGGTGATGGGCATAGATGCG
>JBMFVX010000108.1:0-10436 GCA_049965775.1 Phycisphaerae bacterium | reverse complement strand
CTGGGTGATATCACAGCGACAAGGCGGCGCGTCCTCAAGCTCGAGAACGCCTTTAAATATTGCCTCTATGGCGGCCTCGAACTCGCCTCGGCTGTTGTCGGTTCTAAAAAAGGGCGGGTCAACCACCATATTCGCCGCATGATGTGCCGCGGTGTGCTCGCCGGGCTGGCCGAAGCGCCCAGGCGCACGTCGCCGCCGCCGGGCAAGCCTTAGATTTGCGTAAAAGTCTACAGCTGGCGGCATCGTTTGTAGATGGTCATTCCGTAGAAGCAGATCATGCCGGAGTACGACTTTCTCCGCCAGCTCCCAAAAACGCTCTCTTGCCATAACGGCATGAAATCGGACGTGCCACATGTAGCCAAAATGCCTCAAATTGGGGTGCAACTCTAGGCGCGTCTCTGCGTATAATCCTACGAGTAAAGCCCGTAAAGGCACCAATGAGGCATCGCGATTGACCCAAACTACTGCACATTTCGCACCCGTGCGCTGTTCAAAGCCCAACTGCACCAGGGCGACGCATAGGGCCTTTGAACCCACTTTTATTGTGGGATTTCCACGGTCGGGTACCACCATGCTGGCTGTGCTGCTGGATCGGCATGCCGACATTGCAGTCGGACCTGAGAGCCATTTTTTTGAGGTGATAAAACATTTACACCTGCCCTCCGGGCTTACCTCGCCGGAGATTGACGCCTGGCTTCCTCGAATACTCGCTGCGCCGCGCATGCGCGACCTGGAGCTTTCATCTGATGCTGTGCGGCTTTGGCTGCAGCCCGGCAGTCCGGCAGGCGAGGCGAACATCTTTGCGGCCATTTTGCAGGCATATCGTGCCAAGCGGGGCAAGGCCATCATTGCCGAAAAAACGCCGCAGCATCTGCTGGAGTTGAATACGCTCTTGCACTGGTACCCACAAGCCAAGGCCATTTGCGTGCTGCGAGACGGCCGCGATGCCGTCGCCTCAATTCTGCAGGTACCTTGGCGCAGTCACAGCTCGGCGCGGCTTTACGCACTGCAGTGGAATCGTTACTTCAAGCTGATACAAGCCGCACAAAAGCGCCATCCCCAGCGCGTTCTTTTGATCCGCTACGAAGACCTGGCGAGCGACCCAAAGCCGCAACTGCAGCGCATTGGCTTATTTATGGGCGTAGAGTTCGATCCTGCGCAGCTCGATGCAACGCAGCAATCCTGCGCAGTGCCGCAATGGGAACTTGGCTGGAAGGCCTCCGCCGAAACAGCTCCCAGGCAAGATCATATCGGCCAGTGGCAAACAAGACTTTCGACACGCGAGCAGCAAATTGTGAATACAACCCTGCATGACACCTTGCGCTGCGCGGGCTATTTAAGCTCGGAGGCTCCGAGGCCGGCGGGCATTAACTGCAACTGGTTGCTGGCCCGCGGATTTTTTCGCAAACTCTATCTCAACGCCATTCGCCACTCCAAAACGTATCGGCAGCGCGAGCAGCAATACCCACGGTCCGATGCCTCCGAGGTCGTGGTCGCTGACGGCAAATGATGCAACAGCATCCGTAGGGCTATGCGGTTCATTCTGATTGCGTCGTTGCCGCTCTGCAGTTGTTCCCATAAGAGGGCCGGTTGCCGCGCGTCCGAGAGATCGTCCCTTGTCCATCTGATTCACTTGCCACCCCAAAAAAGCGGGGCAGTACCGCCAGCAGGGGGTCTGCGGATACAATAATGGCCGTTGCCGCGGCGGCAGTGTCGCGGCGATTTGGTAACTATGCTATGCCTGAAGATGCTGTCAATATGATCTCGGCGCCGCTGGCCGACGAAACCTCCGAAGAAGGCCTCGCGCCACTTGCGTTTAACATTCGCCACGACCTGAATAAGCGGCTCGATCTATACCTGCGCGACCGTCTGCCTGAACATTCGCGGGCTATGCTGCAAAAACTTATTAAAGCGGGCGAGGTTAAGGTGAACGGTCGTGTTGCCAAGGCCAGCACCTGCCTGCGCGCCGGCGACCAGGTTGAACTGCGCGTACCCGCCGTGGTAGATCGCGCCGCACTTCCGGAGGACATTCCGCTTGACATCGTTTTTGAAGATGAACACTTCATCGCCATCAACAAGCAGGCTGATTTGCTCGTGCACCCGGCGCGCGGCCATTGGACCGGTACTCTTATCAACGGGCTGGTGAATCATGCGCAAAAAACTTCCGGTACGCTTTCCACCGGCAGTGACCCATGGCGGCCGGGCATTATTCACCGGCTTGATCGCAACACAACCGGGCTGTTGCTGATAGCCAAAACCGATGAGGCGCACTGGCGTCTGGCGGGGCAATTTGAAAGGCGCACCATTCGTAAAACGTACATGGCCATTGTGCATGGCGAGCCGCCGCTGGACAGCGACTTGATAGACGCACCGCTTGGCGTGGACCCGCAAAATCGGGAGAAGTATGCGGTTCGTACAGATATAGGACGTGCCGCCCAAACGGTGTACAAAGTCGTGGAGCGGTTTGGCCGCTTTGCGCTGCTGGAGCTAAGCCCCAAAACCGGCCGCACGCACCAGTTGCGGGTGCATATGAGTTTTATCGGTCATCCAATTGTGGGCGATAAAATCTACGGTGGGCGTGAAATTTCGCGGCACGATGTTACGGGCAAGGCCGCCGACAGCCGCGAATTGCTCATAACACGCCAGGCTTTGCATGCCAGGCGTTTGCAGTTTGTTCATCCGGCTCATTTTCAGCGCATGGTGCTTGAAGCTCCGCTGCCGAGCGATATGAGCGATTTATTGCGGACGCTCCAAGGCCTTGGCCGATGATAATCTCGCCGGTAATCGGCGGCGACGGGCAACCCCAGCAGTTCGGTGGGTTGCCTGGACAATACACGTGAGGCATCAGAGAGTTGGATAAGTTGCGCTGAACCGCACAGCGGTGCAGTTGCTTGCGCCGGGTATGCGCCAAAGACAGGCCTTGCGGCCAATGTTGCACGGGTATAAGACGTATGGTTGTTCAAGAATTGCTCGAACGCTGCGAAGTCATTCTCGACTACAAATTTCGAGACCGCAAACTGCTTGATGCCGCGCTCACGCATGCGTCCATAGCCGAAACGCGGTTGCTGTCTAACGAGCGTTTAGAGTTTTTAGGTGATGCCGTTTTGGGGTTGGTGGTTTGCCAGCGGCTGTTTGAAAGCTACCCATCGCATCTGGAAGGTGAGATGACCAAACTCAAGTCGGCTGTGGTGAGCCGGCGCACCTGCGCTGCGGTGGCCAACGCCATCGGCTTGACCGAGCTGATGCGTGTGGGCCGCGGGCTTGAGGGGCAGGGCGGCGCCCGCCCCAGCAGCCTCGCTGCTGGCGCGTTTGAAGCGGTGGTGGCGGCCATTTACCTTGATGGCGGGTTGGAAGCGGCGCGGACGTTTATTCTCAAGCACATGGAAAACTGGATAGCTCAATACGCCGCGTCTACGCATCAGCAGAATTACAAATCTATGCTGCAGCAATATGTGCAGCGTACGTTTAACACCATGCCATCCTATGAAGTACTTGATGAAGTGGGGCCGGATCACAGTAAATCGTTTCATGTGCGCGTCAACATCAACGCCAACCGATATGAAGCCACCTGGGGCGCCAACAAAAAAGATGCCGAACAAAAAGCGGCCTTTGCCGCGCTGCGCGAATTGGGGGTTGTGGATGAGTTGGGCCAAGACCTCGGCATGAAGGTCAGCAAAGACAAGGAGTCAAAATCAGCGAGCTAACCATCCCCTGGCCAGCCGCCCGCCGAGGGAGAGCGGGCCGCGCACGGCTGCACCGTCCGGCGAAGAGTCCAAGGCATCATTCAGCTTTGCATGCTTCGTTATTAAATTATTTACGCAACTTCGCAACTTCACGGCTTCGTGGTCAATGCCAAGACGCACTGCGCCGGTTTAACCGCATCCCGATTGGAGGCTTTCCTACCTAATCGAGGATTTCGCCATCCATGGCTCAAGCCCGATGTTCGCAGATAAAAAGTATTGACGTGGCACCGGATCGCGGCATATTGGTGCCAGCTCGTTATCCGCCGCCGGGGCCAAAGCCGCCACTTGGGCCGAAACCGCCGCCCGGTCCAAAGCCGCCACCTGGCCCGAAGCCTCCACCGGGGCCATTGCGCCCCCCACGGCCACCGCCCGGTGGCTGCTTGTAAAAGCTGCGGTCGGGCGTGCCTCTAAAGTACCGCGGAATGTACGGAAACTGATTGCTGATTACATAATAATAGGTGCCGTGGGGATATTCGGGCGTGACGCCGAAGCGTCCATTGGCCGCATCGAGGTCGCCGTGACTGCGCACAAACTCCCAGTCGCCGGTGTACATGCCGGTGTACCGGCCGCCGGGGCCATCGGGTGAATCTGGCCGGCGGCCCGATTTGATGAGATAGCTTGAACGAAGCTCGCGTACTTCGCTGTGTGGATTATCCGCCTCGGCATAGCCCCAGGGGCCATAAATTGGAAAGCCATCGGCCGCATAGCCTACCAGCGTTACTTTGCCCCAGCCGTGAAGATGCTTGATCATCTCGGTTGGCACTCCGTGATAGTGGTAGGTGCCATCGTGCTGCAGATGGGCGTGGCTGGCGTCGAGGCCCAGGTTGCCAAAGCCGGTGAGGAGGTCGTAATTCCAGATGGAGTCGCGTTTGTTTTCCCAAAACAGAGCGGTGCCGGGGTCAAAAGGCACACCATCGAGGCCTACGCCAAAGTCAATGCGGTTTTCGAGTGCCATAAGTCGCTCGGCCCGTCGTGGGTGCAGAGGCATTCTAAAATGAAAATCCTGTGGGCGAATGCTGTTGGGATTTCCGCGGTCCGGAAATCGCCCGATTTTATGATCGGGAATATCGTTGCTGTCGCAGTAGCGGTAGCCATCACGAATATACCAATGCACACGGCTGGCATAACGCGGCCGCACGGTGCAAGGTTCCAGGGAGTTGCCCGATCGGATGGCCATCTTAAGCTGCTGCTGCCAACTGGGGCGGCGGCGGCCCTGCTGAAACGCCTGTGCCAGCACGCCTGTGTCGCGGGTGTTAAGCCACGCCGCCGGGCCGCAAAGCGCCAGCAAAGCAAGATACCTTCGTCGGGAAATGTCGCTGTTCATCGAAGCGCTCCTTATTCTGATATTGCTGCGGCCATGCCTGCGGTTCACGCGGCAGCCACCCTATGCAGCCGCCTGGCCGGCCTTACTTACCCGTGTTAGTGGCATGTGCCGGTGGCGCGGTTTACAAAAAGTTGCCAAATATGGCGCATTGTTGGGGGCGGGGTTGGTTTCAGCTCTCGGCGCAACGATCCATGCTCGGCCAAGCGGGCTTATGTGCAGCCTCGCTCGTTATCTGAGGGCAGCAGGCGGCGGTGGTTACGCAGGCCAATATTTTCGGCTGGAGCTTACATGTACATCACGTGGCCGTCGGTGCCGGGCAGGTGCAGAACAGGTTGCGGTCGCCCCAGGGGCTGTCAATTCGGCTGACGGCGGGCCAGAACTTGTATTGCTCCAGCCACAGCGCCGGATAGGCTGCCTGTCGGCGTGAATAGGGGTGCGGCCAGTCGTGCGCTGTGACCGTCATGGCGGTGTGCGGTGCGTTCTTAAGCGGATTGTCGTTGCGGTCCATGCGGCCGTCGAGCACCTCCTGTATTTCGCGCCGGATGGCGATAAGCGCCTCGCAAAAGCGGTCGAGTTCCGCAGGCGATTCGCTTTCGGTCGGTTCAATCATCATTGTGCCCGGCTCCGGCCACGAAACGGTTGGCGCATGAAAGCCATAGTCCATCAATCGCTTGGCAATGTCGTCCACGCGAATACCGGCGGCCTCAAACGCATGGCAGTCAATAATAAACTCATGGGCGCAAAAACCATGGCGGCCCTTAAAGAGCACGGGATAATGTTTTTCGAGCTTGCGGGCCATGTAATTGGCATTAAGAATGGCCACCTGCGTGGCACGCTTCAGGCCGGGTTCACCCATCATGGCAATATAGGCCCATGGAATGGTTAAAATGAGAGCGCTGCCCCAGGGTGCGGCCGCCACCGGGCCGACAGCCGACTTATCGTGTGTAAGCGGGTTGCCGGGCAGAAAGGGCGCCAGGTGCTGCGCCACGGCGATTGGCCCCATGCCTGGGCCGCCGCCGCCGTGCGGAATACAAAAGGTTTTATGCAGGTTCAGGTGGCAAACATCGGCTCCGATGTCGCCGGGGCGACACAAGCCCACCTGGGCATTTAAGTTGGCGCCATCCATGTAAACCTGCCCGCCATGCTCGTGGACAATGCGGCAGATATCGGTAATGCCTTCCTCAAATACGCCATGTGTGGAGGGGTAAGTAACCATCAGGCAGCCCAGCGCGTCGGCGTGGGCGGCTGCTTTGGCGGCAAGGTCGCTTAAATCAATATTGCCCTGGGCGTCACAGGCAACCGTCACCACTTCAAAGCCGGCAACCACCGCGCTGGCAGGGTTGGTGCCATGGGCGGAAACGGGAATGAGGCAGATATTTCGCCGCCCCTGGCCACGCGACTTATGCCACGCCCGAATGGCCAGCAAGCCGGCGTATTCGCCCTGCGAACCGGCGTTGGGCTGCAGCGAAACAGCCGCAAAACCGGTGATGGCGGCCAGGGCGCTCTCCAGCTCGGCAAACAACTCGGCATAGCCCAGCCATTGATTTTTGGGAGCAAAGGGATGAATGTCAGCCCAGCCGGGCCGGGTTATGGCGGCCATTTCTGCGGCGGCATTGAGCTTCATGGTGCATGAGCCAAGCGGAATCATGGAGGTTGTCAGCGATAGATCGCGTGATTCGAGCTGGCGCATGTAGCGCTGCATTTCGGTTTCGCTGTGGTGCTGGTTGAATACCGGATGCGTCAGGTAGCTGCTGGTGCGGGCGATGGGGGCTTCAAACGTTACGCCGGCCTGGGCGGCAGCCTCCTCGATGGAAATGCTGCGGGCCGCACCCGAAAAAATATTCAGCAGGGTTTGCAGTTCGGGGCTGTCGGTTTTTTCGTCGAGGCTTACGCCGATGGAGCCATCCGGATAGTGCCGCAGGTTAATGCCCCGGGCCAAAGCGTCGGCCATGATGCGTTTGCCTTCGTGTTCTTTAGCGGGAATAACGCGCAGTGTATCGAAAAATATCCGGCCGGCGAGGCGATGTCCGCAGTGCTCAATTCCTGCAGCCAATACTGCCGTTGCGGCGTGAATTTGTTCAGCGATGCGTTTAAGCCCGGCAGGCCCGTGGTACACCGCGTGCATGGCGGCCACCACTGCGGGCAGTACCTGAGCGGTGCAGATGTTGCTGGTGGCTTTTTCGCGTTTGATGTGCTGTTCGCGGGTTTGAATGGCCAAACGCAGCGCCGGCTTGCCTGCGGCATCGCGCGAAACGCCCACAATGCGCCCGGGCATTTTGCGGGCAAACTCAGGCTTGCACGCAAGGTAGGCTGCGTGCGGGCCGCCAAAGCCCAGCGGCATGCCCAGTCGCTGGGTAGAGCCTACGGCAATGTCGCAGCCAAACTCGCCCGGCGGGCGAATAAGCGCTAGTGCCAGAATATCTGCGGCGGCCACCACGAGGGTGCCGGCGGCGTGGGCGCTGGCGGTAAGTTCATCATAGAGTTCGATGCGGCCATCGGTTGTGGGGTACTGCAGCAGCAGGCCAAAATATTTGCCGCTGGAGAATTTGGCGTCGCGGGCCGGCCCCACATGGCACGCCAGCCCGAGCGCCTCAAGCCGGGTGCTCACCACGGCGATGGTTTGGGGATGGCAGTCGCTGGCAATAAAAAAGGTGTTGCGGGCGGCGCTGACGTTGCCCCGGCACATGGCCATGGCTTCGGCGGCGGCGGTGGCCTCATCAAGCAGCGACGCATTGGCCAGCGGCAAACCGGTCAGGTCGGCGACCATGGTTTGAAAGTTCAGGAGTGCTTCAAGCCGGCCCTGGGCGATTTCGGCCTGATAGGGGGTGTACTGAGTGTACCAGCCGGGGTTTTCGAGAATGTTGCGCTGAATGACGGAGGCGGTTATGCAATCGTAGTAGCCCATGCCCAGCAGCGAGCGGTACGGCTTGTTTTTGGCGGCCAGCTCGGCCGAGCGGTTGAGTAATTCGCGCTCGCTAAGCGGTGCGGGCAAAAGGCCGCCGACCTTCTGGCGAATGGCGGCCGGCACCGTTTTAGCCACAAGTTCGTCAAGCGAGCTTAGGCCAAGCGTTTGCAGCATGGCGGTAATTTCCGCTTCGGATGGGCCTATGTGTCGGCTTGCAAAGCTCTCGCCGGCGAGAGCGGGGGGTGTGCAAGGTTTGAATTGTTCGGTCTGGTGCGTTGGTAACTCTCCGAGGGCGGCGGTGTTCATGTTATGAGATATCCTAAGTAAGTTCATAACCAGTTTGTCGCTGGATGAGCAGGATTATACCAGATGAATGCTTGGCGCTAAATGTGCTGGTTTGAGCCGGGAGCCTGTTCAAGTAATCGCCGGGTTGCGATCCCGGCGAGCGCCGGGAATTTGTGGCACGCCTCAAGTAGCGGTGGCGCCAGCGTACCTGACACAGGTGGTGCTCCGAGGAGCCGCGCCGCAGAGGGGGGGGCAAAAATCATGCCGCCCGGCGGGGTGGCTCTGAAATGCCGCGTCTCGTTTGTTGTCGGATCTCGCAGACTCATTATTTAGAGTCGGCTCGATTCTCCGCCGCGCATCCGGGCCATTTCAGAGCCATCGCAATCCCGGCCATTACTCGGACAGGCTCCCAGGCGGGGTGAACCACGCGGCTGAACCGCGTGGCTCGTTGTTGGGCGACGTTTAATTTCGCCTCAAATTGTGGTCGCCTGCGGTATAGCTTCTGCAATTGTCTTGCCTATTGGGCATTATGCCTTATTATCGCGATGCATCTGGTTGGCAGATATGTCGCCGCTAAAAAATTGCCGCAGCCCAGCGCGTTTCTTCCGTTGGCCTCGAAGGAGACTAAATAATGGCTCAGGCTCAGCCCCCCAACTCCGAAATTGCGTCATCGGCCTCCCGGCGGTTTTATTTTCGAGGGTACCGCTGGGCTATTTGCGGGGCACTGTTTGCCATAACCAGCATTAATTATCTGGATCGCTTCACTATGTCGCTGCTGAAGCCTCAGTTACAGCAGCATTTTCACTTTACGCAGGTGGACTACGGTTATATCGCTGCCGCGTTCAGCGCCATGTACGCAATCGGCTATGGCCTTTGCGGCGTGTTGATGGATGGGCTGGGGGTATGGCTGGGGTTTGCTTTGACGGTGCTTGTTTTCAGCCTGGCTCAGATGGGCATGGCGGCGATGACAACCGTTGTCGGCTACATGGTTCTGCAAGGCATTATGGGTTTGGCGCAGGGGGCGAATTTTCCGGGGGCGATTAAGGCGGTGGGACAGTGGTTTCCGCGTAAGGAGCGGGCCCTTACGACCGGCATTTTCAACGCGGGCACGAGTTTGGGTGTCGTTACCGCACCCGCTATTGCGTGGCTGGTGCTGGGCCACTTGCCGTGGCAAAGCGTTTTTGTGGTGGCGGGGGCACTGGGTTTTGTGTGGCTGGCGTGGTGGCTGCCGCGGTATAAAGACCCTGAGAAAAATCCGCAGCTTTCGGCGGCCGAATTGCAGTACATCCGTTCCGACACGCCTGCGGCCCAAATGCATGTGCCTTGGCGTCGGCTGCTTTTGCATAAGCAGACCTGGGCCTATGTGATAGGCACCATGATGACCAGCCCGGTCTGGTGGTTTTTTTTGTTCTGGATTCCCGGATTTTTTCATGATAAGGAGCACGTCAACCTGAAGCATATGCTCGCACCCATGGTTATTATTTATGGCATGGCTGACCTGGGCAGCATCGGCGGCGGGGCACTTTCATCGTGGTTTTTGCGCAGCGGTTGGAGCCTCAATGCCGCCCGTAAGGCGGCGATGCTTATCTGTGCTTTGGTTGTTACGCCGGTCTTTTTTACCTCGCATGTGCACAACGTATATTTGGCTTCTATTCTGGTGGGTATGGCCTGTGCGGGGCATCAGGGGTTTTCAGCCAATTTGTTTACCATGGCTTCCGACACCATGCCCATGGGGGTGGTGGGGTCTGTGGTGGGGCTGGGTGGGTTGGTTGCGTCGGGCATAAGTATTTTTGTATCGGTGGGAGTTGGCTGGCTTTTGCATGAAACGCACAACCGCTATTGGCTCATATTCGCCATTGCCAGCACTGCTTACTTGATTGCGCTGCTGCTAATACACATTATTAACCCGCGGTGGCAGGCGGCGCACGATGACTTTACCGCAAGCGGCGAACCGCCTGCTTCAGCAAGCGGATTGTTAAGTTCGTAATATTTTGTCAAAGGAATAGCGGCGCGGCCAGCGGGCCGCAAGACGGGTGACGGGGGCTAACCCGGATATTTCATAGGTTTTAGCCAGAGGCAGTCCGACGGCGAAGGCCGGGGGTAATTCCGGCCGAAATTTTCGATTGGACGCGTTCGGCGCGTAGCACTCCCGGCCCCCCAACATCTTTACCTATATTTC
>JBMFVX010000107.1:0-10436 GCA_049965775.1 Phycisphaerae bacterium | reverse complement strand
ACAAAACCGCCCACGGAACGCTCCGTAGGCCTATTTATGCACTATTATGCACAATGCCAGAAAAATTGGCAGACCCCGCTTAACCGCTTAACAGACCACTGGAACTTTTTTTGCGTAAACCTTACTATGGCATAAGTCGGCAGGCGGTTGGCCTGCAGCAGCTTTTTGGCCTTCAACGTATGGAGATGTGAAACATGGCTTGCTCAACTTCAACTCGCGCAGCACGGATGATCGTTCTGGGTGCACTGGCGACGGCAACACTTGCGGTTGGCGGTTGCGTCTCGCAACAAAAATATCAACGTCTCTACGATGCTTACGATCAGGCTAAAGCACAGCTGGCCTCACAGGAAGAACAGCTTGCCAGCCTGCAAAGCCAGATCAAAACGCTTGAAGCGCAGCTTGCCGATAAAGACAAACTCCTCGCGGCCCAGGGCGGCGGCGTATCGGCCCTTATGGCAGAACGCGACGCGCTTAAGGCCCGCCTTGCCAAGTTGCAGGATGAATACAACAAGCTTCTCGCCTTGGCCAACAGCGCTCCCAAGCTCCCGGCCTCCGTCAACAATGCTCTTGAACAGCTCGCCCAGCAATACCCCGACCTGCTCCAATACAACAAAGCACTCGGGTTGGTGCGGTTCAAGAGCGATTTGACCTTCGCGCTTGGCTCCACTGAAGTGCGGCAGGAAGCCCGCCAGGCCCTCGCCAAGTTTGCGCAAATTCTGGATATGTCGGCCATTGCAGATAATGAACTTCGCATCGTCGGCAACACCGACGATGTGCCGATTCGCCGCAATCGCGCATCGGTGATGAACCCCACCAACTGGTATCTGTCCACCAACCGCGCCATTTCGGTTATGTACGTCCTGAAGCATTACGGCGTGCTGCCAAGGCGTATGCAGGTTGCGGGCTGGGGCAAAACCCATCCGATAGCGCCCAACGCTCCGCGGCATCGTGGCAATGCCATGAACCGCCGCGTTGACATCTACATCTTGCCGGTGAAACTGAAGTACAACCCGTATGTGCCCGCCAGCGATCAGCCGGCGGCTACCGGCAACAACACCGGCATTGTACCGGCCAATGGCCAAACCATTCCGGTGCCGAGCGGAGACTCAAACTAACAACCCGCATAGCTCGGTGTGGCTCATACACGACCTTTATTAAAGAACAGGCGGCTCACCACGAGCCGCCTGTTCTTTGCGCCGACATAAGCCCGCCCCCAGTCAAACGCGCAACCATTACGCCATATATTGTATGAGCAGCGCCGATGCGGAGGCGGCCCGACAAAAAACGCCGGCCGCAGAGCAATCGCAGATATGTCGTTCGCCCTCGCCCCAAGGCCGTTGTGACGACCCATCAACCTTTGACCGGTTCACCCAGCTTAAACGCCGCATGCACCGCACGCAGCGCTTTGTCGGCATCATTGCGGGCCACAAGGCACGAAATGCGAATTTCGCTCGTTGAGATGTTGTCTATGTTGACCTGCTCGTCCGCGAGTGCTTTGAACATCGTGCTCGCCACACCTGTGCTCTGCTTCATGCCGACGCCCACAACCGATACCTTGGCCAAATCGCGGTCAAACCGGGCTGATCCACCCATTTCCGCCAGCAGTTTTTCGACCACCGGCTTCAGGTCGGCCACGTCGCCATGTTCGACGGTAAAGCTGATATTGGCGGTACGATCGTCAAGCACGTTTTGAATAATGTCGTCCACCACAATGTTGCCCGCGGCAATAGCAGTAAAAATGCGGGCCACCACGCCGGGCCGATCTGGAATGCCCTTGAGCGTGACGCGGGTAAGGTCTTTTTTCAGAGCACAGCCCGACACCAGAATATGTTCCATAGCTTTGGTCTCCGCAACAATCCACGTTCCCGGACGATCGTGCCCGGCGTTTCGCACATGAATCGGCACATTGTATTTTTTGGCGAACTCCACCGCCCGCGTCTGCAGAACCCCGGCGCCAACGCTCGATAACTCAAGCATTTCGTCGTAGCTGATGCGGTCAATTTTTCGGGCATCGGGCACAATACGCGGATCGGCGGTAAATACGCCGTCCACATCGGTGAAGTTTTCGCAGACGTCGGCATGCAGCACGGCTCCCAGCGCCACCAGCGTGGCGTTGCTGCCGCCTCGACCCAACGTTGTAACCGCCCCATCCTCGGTAACGCCCTGAAAGCCCGCCACAATTACAATGCGACCCGCATTGAGTTCGCGCGTAATACGATCATGGTCTATCTGCCTGATGCGGGCTTTGCTGTGCACCGAATCGGTCAGCAGGCCGATTTGCCCGCCGGTAAAACTTATGGCCTGATGCCCCTGCGCGGCGATAGCCATTGCAATAAGGGCAATCGTCACCTGCTCGCCGGTAGCCAGGAGTTGATCCAGCTCGCGTTTGGGCGGGTTGGGCGCAACTTGGCGGGCCAATTCAAGCAGTTCGTCGGTGGTATGCCCCATGGCCGAAACCACTACAACCACCTGATGCCCTGCCAGCTTTGCCGCAATGACTTTTTGTGCCGCCTGGTGAATCTTTTCAGCGGTGGCCACCGAGGTGCCACCAAATTTTTGTACGATAATGCCCATCAACAATCAATTCCGCCAACAATGCCCGGCCCACAGGCAAGACGATTCTCCCGCCGTCCCGGAGCGAAGCGATACTGTAAGCCCAGCGGTGCTAAAAGGCAAAAAGCCACACCCGCCGCGGAGCCGTGGGGTTTGCCAATTTTTCCGACGTCATGCGAAAATCAGCCGTGGCAGGGCGATCGCCGGGTCGTCGGCCCACTATTTAGCCCCCGGCTTGCCGGGGGTAATCGTGCCGCCGCGCACAGCACGCTGTTGCGATGGGCTGCCGTTGGGACCAAGGCCAGAAAAATTGGCAGACCCGAGCCGTGCACAAAAGCCGCCGGCCCGCCCCGCCGCGACTTGTTTTACTTCAATCGCGCCAGCAGATGGTCGCCCACGCGCAGCGCGTTGGCCATCGCCGTCAGCGACGGATTGACCGCCCCAATGCTCGGGAAAAAGCTCGTATCCACAACGTAAAGATTATCCAACTCGTGGGTCTTGCAGTTTACATCCAGCACGCTCGTTTTGGGGTCGCGGCCAAACCGCAGCGTACCGGCCTGATGCCCCACGCCGGCAATGGGAATGGTTTTGCCCAGGTAAAGATGATTTGGAATCAGGTGTGGGTGCATGTCGGCATGTTCCATAAGCTGCTGCAACTTGCCGCGCAACCGTTTCATCGGCTCTTGATTGTTGAATGTATAGTTGAGTTGAATCTCGCCTTTGCTGTTCAAGCTCACCCGATTGTCGGCCATGGGCAGGTCTTCGGTGGTGAGCCAGAAGTCTATAGCGTGTTTAGCTAACTCCTCAAGCGAAAAACCCGGTGCAAACTTGGGGGCGTCGCCCTTGAACATCGGCCCGAGCGACTTACCAATCATCTGAATATTGCCCAGCGGGTAGTCGAAATCGTCGGCCTTGAAGTAAAAGTCGTTGAGCGAGAGCGTCTTTTGAAACACGGTTGTATTTGGCTCGCGGGTCAGCGCCACCAGCGCCGCCGAATTATGAAACATGTAGTTGCGTCCCACCATGTCAGACCCATTGGCCAAACCTCGCGGATGCTTATCGTTGGCTGACAGCAGCAGCAGGCGGGCGGAATTTGCGGCCCCGGCTGACACAACCACAATACCTGCCGTAAAGGCCCGGTCCTGGCCGCCGCAGTTAGCCCACACGCGTGTCACCTCGCGACCGGAAGGGCTGGTTTCAAGCTTGTGAACCTGGGCATTGGTCAGCAGCGTCACGTTGGGATATTTAAGCGCCGGACGCACACATATGTGCTCCGCATCGCACTTGGCGCCCACCAGGCACGGAAAACCATCGCAGGTATTACAGCGAATGCAGCGGCCTTCGTGCCTTGCGGCCTCATTAAGCATGACGCCCGTCGGCGCATGAAACGGATGATAGCCCGCTTTCTGCCAGTGCTCCGCGATTCGCGCTATCACCGGCTCATGGCTGATGGCCGGGTAGGCGTATGGCCCTGACGATGGCCCTTCGGTAGGGTCTTCGCCGCGCTGCCCATGCACCTGATAAAGCCGCTCGGCCTGCAGGTAGTACGGCTCAAGCTCGTCGTAGGCGATAGGCCACGCCGGGGAGATGCCATCGTGGTGGCGGATTTCGCCAAAATCTTCCTTGCGCAGCCGAAACAGCGCCGCACCAAACATTTTGGTGGCGCCGCCGACAAAGTAATGGCTGCCCGGTTGAAACTTTGCGCCATCTTTGTCGTACCAGTTATCTTGAGAAACATAACGGTTCTGCACAAACACGCTGGAGGCATCCCAGTTTTCTTTTTCGGCAGGCAGCCAACTGCCGCGCTCCAGCAGCAGTATCTTTTTTCCGGAGGGTGCCAGCCTATGCGCGAGCGTTCCGCCGCCGGCACCTGTGCCAATAATGATGATGTCGTAATCGTTTGATGCAGCCATGGGTTTCCTTTCAGGTTGTGTAAGGCCGGCAACGTTATGCCGCAGGCGTTGTTTCCGCCAGGCAGTTGCATGCGTGAAGCGTAGGGGTTTTTGGACAATGATTCAATCGTAAACACAAAACGCGATGGTCTTCAACAATTTGCTTGTGCGTTTCAACTCCCATCAACATTCCCAAAATGGGCGCGGTAAAGTAAATCCACCACGCCTGCCACACATTTGCCACCACCGCCGAGCCGAACGTGCGGGCTGGATTCATGCTGAAGCCCGACAGCGGCGATTCAAAAATAACAAACAAGGCAATCAGCACGCCGCATACCAGGCCGGTGCGCGGTGCCAGCTTGGGTGAGCGATTGAGCAGCAGCACCACGGCTATTAAAATAAAGCCAATGGCAAATTCGCCCAACCATGCAACACCATCGCCCCACGGGCCGGGAACGGTTACAACATAATCTACCGTGGGCTGGCTCATTTTGGCATTGCCAAACATCGCAACGGCCGCCAACACCCCGATGGCTCCGCCGGCAAACTGCCCCACGGCATAGCCCAACGCATCGGCCGGGGCAAGTCTTTTGAGCCATAAGAAACTCAGGGTAAACGCGGGGTTCATGTGCGCCCCCGAACGCTTGCCCCACGGGCAATAAATAAGCAGCACCGCGGTACCGCCCATGGCAATGCCTATACCGATGCGCCGCAGCCAGGGCGAGGTGATGGCATGGGCGACGGGCGAGTGCGCCCCCATAAATACAATGGTGGCCGCACTGGCCGAGATCATAAAACACGCGAGCAAAAAGCCCTCAATAAGATACAGCGGCCAATGTGTCCTTATCGCCTGGCCAGGCGAAAGTGCCTGCGGCTTGGTAATGGGCCGCGCGATGGTTTGGGGTTGCGTTTGGGTTTGCGTCATGCCTATGTTGTACGCCAAGAAGCCCACAAACTACAAACGAGACGCTGGTATTTGTACCAAGCGAGCGAGGTCAGGGTTCGAGGGCGAGAGTCCAGACGAAATATTTAATGTGGCGATTGGATTATTGCATTCTGGTGATTTTCGCGTAAAACGCTTGGGATGAAAGGCCATAAATTAAGCGTTCATGTCGTAAAGACCTCCGCAAGCGCGGCAGGCTCGGCAGCGGTATTGCCGGCGGCACTGCAGCAACTTGCTGCGCAAGGTCTTGACCTTGGGGCCTGCTCGCGACGGGAAGGGAGCGATCTGATTGTTTGCGTGAAAGTGCACCCGCGCAGCGGCAATTTCAGGCTGGGCAAAGTGGTCGGCGGCTACCTGCAGGTGCATGTTGCCGCCGCACCTGAAAATGGCAAGGCCACCGATGAACTGCTGTGTGCAATGGCCAGGGTGTTTGGCGTACGCCCTGGAGCTGTCCACGTTATAAAGGGAGCCTTTACGCCGCGCAAAGTCATTCGTATTACAGGCATCAGTTGAGCGCACGCTGAGGTGACTGCCCTATCGTCCCTCACCTGCTGCAAGTTGCTGCAAGTTGCTGCAAGTTCCCCTGCTCTCGCGGTACAGCCGCGCAGCTCCCATTTAGCCCATGGGGCCGGTTCAGATAATACGCGCGAAAACTGGTAGAATAACCGCGGCTTCAGCAGCGGGCGCTTAGGGCGCTCGGCAGGCCTTTTTGCAAGCGGCCAGGCTGGGTATTTGCCCCATGAACATGGTGCTTATGAACATTGGATCCGTAAAACTTTCCGGCAATCTTTTGCTCTCGCCCATTGCGGGCTATTGCGACTTGTCCTTCCGGCTCGTGGCGCGGGCCTGCGGCGGCGTTGCCCTGGCGTGCACCGACCTGCTTTGCCCGGAAGGCGTGCTCCGCGAAAATAAGCGATCCATGGAACTTGCCGCTACCTGCGAGAATGATTCGCCTCTGGCCATGCAGCTTTATGGCTCGGACGCCTCGCGGCTGTGCGAAGCCGCCCGCTGGGCCGAAGACCATGGCGCCGCCATTGTAGACATCAACATGGGTTGTCCGGTAGACAAAATCACCAAACGCGACGGCGGCTCTGCTCTGCTTTGCGATATTCATCGCACGTTGCGCATTACTGAGCAAATTGTTCGCTCCGTACGGCGCGTGCCGGTAACGGCCAAGATGCGCCTCGGCTGGGACGACAACCGCATCGTCGCGCCGGAGCTTGCCCGTCGCCTTGAAGACATTGGCATTGCCGCGGTTACGGTGCATGGCCGCACCACCGAAATGCGCTTTCACGGCTCCGTGCGGCACGATGGCATAGCCGCCGTCGTGCAGGCAGTTCGGCGGATACCGGTTATCGGTAATGGAGACATCAAATCGCCGCAGGACGCCAAAGAAATGATCACCCGCACCGGCTGCGCCGGCGTTATGATCGGGCGGGCGGCGCTGAGCGCACCCTGGATTTTTCGCGACACACACAGCTACCTTACCACCGGCGTGATCCCATCGCCCCCCGGCGTTGAAGAGAAATGCCGCATGATGCGCGATCACTTTTATAACCTTATCAAATACCGCAACGAACGCGTAGCCGTGTGCGAGTTTCGCAAGCGAATAAGCTGGTACGCCAAGCACCTTAACCCATGTCGGCAGTTGCGCGACGCCATGCGCATCATCAACTCGCCGGAAGATTTTGATCGGGCGATTGACGCATTTCTGGCGTGGCGGGCAGAGTATGACGCAGGCCGATGCGCCGAGACGATTGACTCGCCTGCGTGGCCCTTGGCGGCGGCGATGTCCGAAAATGAAATCGCCGAGCCGGCCCACACCGCCGCATAATCACACCGCTCCCCTGCACCCAATACCGTCAAGGATGTGCGCTTTAGAATGCACCGCTTCAGCCGGAGCCATCGTGAAGGTTCAAACCTCGTAAATCATCGCCGGGTACGTATTTGCGATTGGCGATGCGCGACACTACTATCATCGGCTCTGTCGGCGGAATGTGGACGGATGTAACCCGGCTGCGCGGCAATACATTTGGAGAAGAATCAATGAGTCGCCCATACGCTTCCATTCGGTACATGTTGATGGCCACGTGTGCTGCTGTGGCAATCTTGAGCGGCGCGCTCCCCGGCAGCGGCCAAACGACCACCGCACCGGCTGCCCCAGCGACCGAGGTGCCGCAAGGTGTGCCGGCCGCTTCACCCGCCGCATCGTATTGGGACTTGCTCGATATAAATAATTCCTATGTGCTGGAATCAAAAGGGACCGTACGCAACGACCATTCGCCGGCCCAGCTTTCGTGGATGCATTCGGAGGGAACCGTAAACTTTCAGCCAACCTCGCGCGACAGCGAAGATGCAAGCTATTCGCTCGATTACATTAATTTGGGAACCACCAGCCCGCTGCTGCCGCGGCAACTTAGCGCCGAGTCGTTGCGGCTTGATTTGGGGTTGGCCAAAATCGGCAAATGGAACGTCGGCTTCAGCATTGGCGCCGGCTATGCAGGCAGCACGCCCTTCAACGATGCCCACGCGGTTTATGGCATTGCATCACTGTTTACCTATACCCGGCTCAACAAGCACGACACGCTGGCGTTTTATTTGGGCTACAACGGAAACAGCCAGTTCATGCCCGATGTTCCGCTGCCCGGCTTTGCATTTCAGCATCGCGACAAGACGTTTTCTTACACCATTGGCCTGCCCGAAACCAGCCTTAACTGGACTTTTCTGCCGCGCACAACGCTTAGCCTCAAGTATGAGGTGCCTTTTGACGGCCGGGCCGAACTTGCTTACCAAATCATCAAGCCCATCGCGCTCTTTACCGACTTTGAGACACGCACGGGCGCTTTCCGCGTAGATTCATACCCCACGAGCGATCGGTTATTTATCTCGTACGACAGTGTGGCCGCCGGAGTGCAGTTCAGCCTGCTGCGGCATTTAAAGGGAAACATCAGCGGCGGCTATGTATTTAACCAGGAGTTTGCACAGGGGTTTGACGCGCGCGATGCAAGATCATTTGCGTCCATAACCAACCAACCCTTCGTGTCATTTGGTATGGCGCTTAACTTTTGAGGCATGTGAAAAATAAAAGTTGGCTGCGTCCTATAAATGCTCAGTCGCCCATTTCGACTAATAATATTGAAGAAATAAGCTGCTCTTAACCGAATATCTTGAATCGGATGAACCGCCTGCGATCGCGGGCCATCACGCACGGTTAAACAGTGCAACGGTATTGTCGGCCACCACAACCCAACGGGCAGGAGCTGGCCGACGTGTCAACATATTGTGGTTCTTTCGGAAAGGATGCCGAAGCATGAGCAAACGCGAGATCATTGACAACATTCTCAAGTTCAACCGCACCGCAGCCATGGAGTTTCTCGAACGTTTTAAGGAAGAAGACCTTAAAGCATACCTTGAACGCGTTCGCACCACGCACCCGATCGCGTGTCTGCCGCAGTTTTTGGCGCAGCGAAAACTGGCGCATCGGTTGGCACAAAGTTAAATACGCCAAAGACGTTTTCGTACGGCCGGGGCAAGGCCCCCAGGATGCCTGTCGGCAGGTCTGGCATCGCATCGCATGCGCCGCACCGCCGCACTTGTCTTTTGCTTGCATTCTGTGACTCGCAGCAAATGACGACTCATTCATTTTAACCATCGCCATGACAACTCGCCGCCGCATACCGTATGATGGCCCGCCATGAAGGTTTTTTGCACCATCCGTACTATGAGAGCACTGACCAATGCCGTCGGCAAAGCTGCGGCAATTGGGCTTGCCTTGATGCTGGCCGGTTGCTCATCTAAGCCCGCAGTGCCTCCCGCCCAAGGTTCATCACCATCGGGCCGCCTTATTCCAACGCCGCCCGTGCCACCAAACCCAACAATCGCACCGCCAACCCGCCCGCCCGCCATGGCTTGGGTTTATCAGATGGTGCTGCCCGCCGGGACGTTTACCAATCAGCCCAAGGTATGGAACTACCTCAAGCCGGATAAGGCCGGCGCAAAATCATCAATGCTGTTAAGACTTAATGGCTTGCGGGCAGGCGTAGCCAAAACTAATGTATGGCCCAACATTCGCAAACTGATAGATGTGCCCGGGGCCAGCACCAAACCCGAATTCTGCCAAATTAACGGCGTGGCTGCGATTACCATTCTTACCCATGCCGCCATTCGACGTGAGCTTGTGGTCTACCACAGTGCGGACGGCACGCCGCACGTGCGCAGCTACCGCGGATGCGACAATGTTATGCTCCTTGCCATGCACTATCAAAAAAGCACCGGCAACACGATCGTACAAATCGAGCCAGCCGTGGATTCGGGCGCAGTTCATTTTGCGCGGCCAGGCGGCGCGGTAGGCATTGTCGGCGGAGTGCAACCCGTACGACATGTGTTCTCAAACTTACAGATTTCCACGCCCATTCCACCGGGCCATTTTTTAGTGATAGCCCCGGTAAAACCCCACAACGCGCCCTTTTCCATCGGCGTAGAGTTTTTGTGCGCCACAGACAAGGTACCCCCCAAAGAGAGCGTGCTGGTGGTTGTGCCCGTACAGTAACAAATCTGCCTCGCGCCGCAAACAATTCTCGCAGGTCATTTGCAACCGCATGGCACGCACCGGTTTTGCCCAGGCAAGTCCCATAAGTGGTTGAGGGTGCGGCCCTGTATATGCCGCCGAATGTCCGCAGCGTAACCCCGCTTTACTGCAGAAATTGTTGTTTGATTTTTCTTGGAGGTCAGATAACCATAGGCGATAATCTGGCTAAGGGTGGTGAATATGTGCACTGCCCTGTTCCGGCTCGGTTCAGCCGGAAAAACCTCATGCGCGGCCACGCATTGCTCCGATGGATTTATGGGAAGCCATTGGGGAAGGCGCCTGCCCGCATAGACATGGAAGGTCGCGACACGACATGAGCGATGAAATCGCCAGCGAAAACTTGTCGGCCGAGCGGGCATCGTTCGATGTCCTCTTTGGTGAAGGTAACCGTTCACGGACCTGAAGGAAGCAGTGAGGGTGTGGGTTTTCCTGCGAAGTGGTTGGCTACGGTCTGATACAG